>JAAPAA010000019.1 GCA_012274165.1 Thiobacillaceae bacterium | reverse complement strand
TTTCAATCCGCGCCCGGCCGTGAGGCCGGGCGATGCGCCGCACCCCGACGCCAACCTATCCGACCCAGTGGTTTCAATCCGCGCCCGGCCGTGAGGCCGGGCGATGCCTGTTGGCGTGCGCCTGGTAGCCGGTGCGCTCGATGTTTCAATCCGCGCCCGGCCGTGAGGCCGGGCGATGCTGCCACGGCCCCTATATCAAGCGCTGGGGCTTCATGTTTCAATCCGCGCCCGGCCGTGAGGCCGGGCGATGCTGCCAGCGCGGGGGCATCGGGACGCTTAACCAACTGGTTTCAATCCGCGCCCGGCCGTGAGGCCGGGCGATGCCGAAGATGGCGTTGTAATCCGCGCCCACGCGCTTGTTTCAATCCGCGCCCGGCCGTGAGGCCGGGCGATGCTCGATCACCAGGCGCAACAGGTCGTAGTTGTCGGAGTTTCAATCCGCGCCCGGCCGTGAGGCCGGGCGATGCGCGAGGGGCGCGACCGCAAAGGCTTGTATGCCAAGTTTCAATCCGCGCCCGGCCGTGAGGCCGGGCGATGCAATAATCCCCGAGGGCATGCTGATCGAGTTTCAGGTTTCAATCCGCGCCCGGCCGTGAGGCCGGGCGATGCTGTCCGACATCGTCGCCCAGCTCGACCACGCCAAGTTTCAATCCGCGCCCGGCCGTGAGGCCGGGCGATGCTCCGCTCGTGCAATCTGTTGATTGTTTTGCGAAGTGCTGCGAGTTTGCGCGAACCCATGCTTCGCGGCAATCCCGCGTGTGGGTGTCGTTGCCTGATCAGTTTTCGATTTGTTAAAGAACAAAGGTTTACGACGTGCGCGAACCCACTGGGTTTGTGCCGTAGATAGAGGTTCGCGCTTCATATGACGAGCGGGCCTTCAAAATCGACGGCACGGAAGACGCCATATTCCTTGACGCGCAGTTCGGTTGGTTCGGTGATGCGGTAAAAACGCAGGTTGTCGTGCTCAGGGTCTATTTCGGCCAGCAATTCGCGTTCGAGTTGTTCGTATTGCATTTCATCAACCCGGCATTCGAAGACGGATTTTTGTACGCGCTGGCCGCTGCGTTCGCAGGCTTTGGCGACGCGGCGCAGGCGTTTGCGGCCGGCGGCGGTTTCGGTGGAGACGTCGTAGGTGACGATGATGAGCATGGCTTATTTGGCCAGATAGGGCAGGTAGCTTTCCATTTCGCCGCGCAGGGTGCGGGCGATGAAGCGTGCCTGCATGAAGGGCAGCAGGGCGAGGGGCAGTTTGGTTTCTGTCAGCGGATGGGTGATTTCTTCCTGCTTGCGTTCTTGCCAGGCGGTGACGACGGCGCGGCGGCCTTTATCGCCCAGCATGACTGCGCCGCCTTCACGCAGGTCGAAGTCGTCCGGACCGACTTGACCGCGATTGATGAGGGTGAGTGCCAAGCGGTCACACAGCACAGCACGAAATTCCTCCTGTAAGTCCAGCGCGAGGGCGGCGCGGCCGGGACGGACCGCGTGCAAAAAGCCGAGCTGGGGGTCGAGGCCGACGGCTTCGAGCGCGGAACGGCAATCGTTCATGAGCATGGCGTAGAGGAAGGAGATCAGTGCGTTGAAGCGGTCCAGCGGCGGGCGGCGGGTGCGGCCATTGAGCTGGAAGTGTTCGCGCATGGCGGGTTTGATGACGAGATTGACGGCGGCGAAATAGCCGCGCGCGGCTTCGCCTTCGACGCCACGCAGCTCGTCCAGCGTGGCTGCAACGGCGGCGGCGCGCAGCGAGGCGGCGAGGTTGTCGGCAGTGCGGGTGAGTTTTTGCGCTTCGGTTTCGTTTGCTGCTTCGCGCGCGCCGCGTTGCACGAGGCTGCGGCTATTTTTGAGCTTGCCGGCGACCACGGCGCGGGCGAGTTCGAGCGTGAAGGCCGCGTCGCCCGCCTGCCGATGCTGAGCCTGGCGCAACAGAATGTTGCCGGACACCGGGCCTTCGAGCCTCGCCTTGAAACGGCCATGGCTGTCCAGCAGCACCAGCGATTTTCCTTCGTCCGCCAGGCGGTGCATGAGCGCGGGCGAGACCATGACGTTGCCAAAGCAGACCAGCCCGCCAATGTGGTGCAGCGGCACCTGGAGTTTCTTTTCGTGCTCGACGTCGATGCGCACGGTGGCGTTTTCCAGGTGGACGTAAGCCTGGGGCGTCATGACATAGAGGGTGTTCTGGATGGTATGCAATTCATTCCCCAGGGTTGTACAGGTCGCGCTGTTGTTGCTTTTGCCTGGCGCGGTCGGCGATGGCTTCGGGCTGGCAAATCTCTTTTAGCGAACACTCCTTGCAGCGTGAGTCGTTCACCGGTGGCGGCAGTTTTCCCGACGCCAGCATGGCGCGGATCGCTTCGGCGGTTTCGACCACCAGCTGCCGCAGCTCCGGCGTGATCGCGACTTCGCGCCGCCGGTGGCTGCTGGCGTGAAAGATCGCGCCTTTAGGCACAGGGCGGCCGAGCATGTCTTCCAGGCACATCGCCTGCGCGGCGAGCTGGAGATCGTCGTGCAGCTTTTGCCGCTTTGCGCCGTGTTTGAACTCCACCGGAAACACCGTGCCGTCCGGATGGAATTCGACCAGATCGGCCTTGCCGATGAGTCCCAAACGGTCGCTCCACAAGGGCAGCGCGCGCTCCACCCGCACCCCCGATTTGATCTCGTAGCCTGGCGTATCGACCAGATGGTGTACCGCCTGCCCGCGTGCGGTGTGGATGTTTTCGGCGAATGCCTGCTCCAGATGAATCAGCCCGCACTGGCGCGGGCAATACACCCAGTGCTGGAGTGCAGAGAGGGGGATCGGGTCTGTTTCGGTCATGTTGCGAGTGCTACCATTTCAGCAACGAGTCTTTTTCTGGAGTGCGTCATGGCAGCAATATTGAAAGAAATTGAAAGCCAGGCCTTGAGTCTTTCTCCCCAAGAACGCGGCGAGCTGATCCATCGTTTGATTGTCAGCCTGGAAGGCGAATCTGAAGATACGCCAGAGGCCATTGCCCAAGCCTGGGATGAAGAAATCGCCCGTCGTGTAGCGGATATGGATGCTGGCAAAACGGTCTGGATTCCTGCAGAAGAGGTATTCGCACGTCTTGACGCCATCATCGAACAAGCCCGCTGACCGATGCGGGTTTCATTCAACGCCGAAGCGCTTGCTGAAGCAGAAGAAGCGACTTGGTGGTATCGCGAAAATGGCGGAGCAGCACCCAGCCGTTCTTTCGCCCAGGAATTGCGCCGCGTCGTCAGCTTGGCCGCCGAACAACCCGGCATCGGTAGCTCTGGTTCGCATGGAACAGCCCGCCTATATTTCAAACGTTTTCCATACACGCTGGTTTTCCGCATTCAGGGTGAATCTGTCAGGGTGATCGCGATTGCCCACCAAAGCCGCCGCCCGGGGTATTGGGCGGGGCGGCGGTAGCGCTTCAAACCTTGCGGATCAGTGTCACGCCCGACGGTAGCGCCGCTTCATCCATTGTCAGTTCGTAATCCGAAAAGTTGCGCGGCACAGTCACGCTGTCCTTCAAGCGCGTCTGAATCCGTTCGAACAGCGCATGCGCTGGAGCGTTGCCCAGTTCCGATTCATGTTTGAAAACGAACAGCCCGCGTGTGGACATCTCGCCGCGCGCGGCGGAACGGTCGTGTTCGAACATTTGTGCAAGTGCCTGCCAGAGCAGTTCCAGATCGTCTTCCGAAAAGCCGGTTTGGTTGGCGAGAAAGCTGGAGACGAAGCCGTGTGCCATGTAGAGGCCGTAAGGCACAGTATGTTTGCGACCCATGGTGCGGTTGTCACCGTCCTGTTTTTCGGCTTCGGCTTCGGTAGCGACAGCCATGCGGGTAATCGAATGTTCCTGCGCGATGATGGGGTCAATCGAACGGGCGAAAGTGAGTTGCACCGGACCGCGCACCTGGCCGCAGTTGATGCCGGTGGACATCACCGCGCCGAAGGTGCGCACGTCGAAGAAGTTGCGGCACATCCACTGGCGGGCATCATCCACGGCATCACCGCCTTTGCGTTTCTTGTCATCGCCAGCTAGTAGTTCTTCACGCTCAATGCCGATGTAGGCGCGCTTGTGCTGGTTGTTGAGGATGGATTTTTCCTTCACGTAAATCTCGTACCGGCGATCAGCGGGATTCAGTTTTCCCTTGAACTCATCAGCTTGATCTTTGGGCTGATCTTTGTCCTTGGTAAGCGCTACGAAGTTACGCACCTTGCGCTTGAGTGACACGTCGGTCATCAGCCCATGACCAGTCTCCGCATCCATGCGCGGCAGATTGCCTGCATCGGGGTCGCCGTTGGGGTTGCCGTCTTTTACGTCGAACAGCAGTACGAAGTCATAGCGGTTGGTCAGGTTCATTTGGATTCCTCTTGGTTATCGGTGGTTGGCGTGTCTGATTTGGTAAAGAAGGCTTGACGCTGGTGGTAGTAGCCCAGGGCGAAGCGGCCTTGATCTTCAAGTCTGAATATCGCTGGGTAGGCGGTGTTGGGGTCAATGCTCCAATTGATTTCCCGAAGCAATCCGTCGAAATATCCCGCGCTTTTGGGTCGGCTACGTTTAATGTCGCGCAAGTGATGCTGATTCAGTTTTACCAGTCTAGGGAAGACAGAGCGTGGGCTGCTCATTGCCGCTCCAAAGTAGGCATCTCTAATTGTTTTGTTCAATTCACGTTCTGACGCAGCTTCCTGCATCCGCTCGTAAACGGCGAACAATCTGCCAAGCCGATACGCTGGTAGGTCGTTGGTAAGGTCGAGTGACACAGCAATCTCCTTTTCGGATTTTGTATGGAAACGGACAAGTCGATTAAGACAAGCTTTGATAACAGCAGCACGCTCGTAAGAAACGTTGTGGACTGGTTTTCCCGTGCGCTCGTTTTTCTTGGCCTGTTCCGCCCGACAGCGCTGTAAGGCTAGATTCAACAGCTGCGTGGGATAGGGCAGCTCTTCCAAAATGGCGCGCATGACGTCGCCGCCCAGGTTGGGCGGGATGTCATAACTGCCGTCGGACTTGCGACGACTACTGCCTTTCAGCAGTGCCGACAGGGACAAATGTTCCGATTCGTAATCCGCACGGGCGATTTTGATGTCGTCGAAATAGCGAGCGATGCGCTTTGCTAAATCCAGCACAGTAGCCGTTTCCCAGAAGCGGATGGCGATGCGGGCGGCATTAGGCGCGAGCCCTAAAACATGAAAGCGATCGGTGGCTGAGCCTTTCGTGAACTTGCCGGCTTGCACCGCCTGATACAACACCTTCAAGGCATCCGTGCCTCGGTTGGGATCGTCTTTTGGCGGTTCGCCAAACAGATCGGGCAGCGCGGTTTCCAGATCGTTGGCTTGCTCTGCCCAGAACACGGTGGAGGCATCGCCGACCTGGATGCGCTGGCGCGAAGTGAGTAAATGGTTGAGCGCGGTCGTATAAGCAAAAGATACCCCCTTGCTAATCGGGGCGTTTTCACCATTCCGTTCGCGCTTACCGTAGGACTCAAAAGAACGTTTGTTGAACGAAATGATGTTTGCGCCTGCGGGCTGTCCACCCCATACATTCTTGATGACAACCTCATTGGATGCGATGGGAACACTACGCTTCCCTGTTATCAGGCAATTCCCAATCACTGGGTTCGGGTCGTCAAGGGCGAGTTGTTTCTCGTAAGTCGCCCTGACGGCAGTGCGTGCGTGTACCTCTTCAACATCATCCACCAAACGGAAAACCAGTACCGGGTCACGCTTGGAAAACTCCTCGTCCAACTGGAATCGTTTTAGTAAGTCACCAAGACTATCCGGGTGCGTTTGCAACGATTCACAAAAACGTTCGATGGCCTTGATCCCGGCATCCTGGCTGCACTCCTTTAACCAGTCTCGCAAAGTATTGAGAAAGCTGGCTAGTTTCTGCGCCCCTTTCTTCCCAGACCCTAATGAAAAGCTGGCGTTATCCCAAAGCAGGTTTGCATCTTTGCCGCTATTCGTGTGTTTCATGGCCTGCTTGCCAATCGCTGGTACGAGCATTTCACGGGGAACGGTTTTGCCTTTCTTCATTTCCCCTGCTGATTCGATATGTGTGCAGTTGCCGTCGGCATCCAGAACCACGATGTAGTCCACGCCTCGGCGAATCCATCCTGTGCGTGGAAGTTCCTCGGAACGTTCGTAATAGTCATTGAGCGCGTGCAGAATCATCCCCGTACCTCCTCGCTATCCCACGCTGGCACCGTCACTGCGCCGTTTTCCAGCCGGGCGCGAAAGAAACGCGGTGTGGGGTCGGCAGGGTGGGTGAAATCCAGGTCGTGCAGCATGAAGCCCAACTCGCGGGTTTCGTCTATCGGTGCAGGCTCTGCGGCGGGGTCAGTGACCAGGCGAAAGTCTGCAGCAAATTCACGGCAGCCGAGATAGGGCTGGTTGACGCATTGCCCACGGTTGGCACGGCGCTCGAACATTTCCTGGAACTTCATCGGGGTGTTGTCCGGCGCGGCGTTGGGCAGCACTTCGAGATCGGCATGGACGCGGTAGGCCACGTCGCGCAGGAATAGCCCGGCACGTTGCTGGCGATCATCTTCGATGTTGATGCCGAGCGTTCCCGTGCCGTTTCTCATCGCAGTTTCGACGTTGCGGGTGGACACCACGCTGGCGACTTCGTTGCGCCGCAGGTTGATCCAGCGGATTGGTTTCAGGACTTCAATCTTGCGGATATGCCAGCGGATAGCGGGCTTCCACAGAATGGCTTCGAAGCAGGCACGCGCGGCGGAGGGCGTTATCACGTCGTAGCTCACGCGTTCGACTTTCATCTCCGGGCGGGTGAAGCAGGCGAAGTCGCCGCTGAGTTCAAGGCAGTAGGTTTTCATTGTTCCCCTTATGCAATGCAGTTGATTGGCGTTGGCGGCAAGCCGTCTGGGTTGAGTCCAAGATCAGGATGGTAGAGCCAGTCGCTGACCTGAACGTACAGGCCGGGGATCGCTTCCGCCACATCTCCTTGTGACAGTAGCTTCATGGCTTCCCGATTATGGATGGTGACGGTGTAACGCTGAAGTTGGCGCATGAGCCAGCGTTTCGGGCCGTCTTTCTTCAGGGTGTTCAGCAGCTTGTCCACCTTGTCGTCGTTCTCATCTGCACCACGATAGCGGACGATGACAGGTGCGCTATCTTCGTCCTGGATGAGTTTGAATTTTTCGGCAGCGGTGCGGAAGTTGACGGCGAGTGTTGCTCCATCGACTTTGAGGAGTTCGCCTATGCCTTGCGCGTCCAGATCGCAAGCGCGATACAGCTTCTCGAAATATTTGCCGAACAGGCCACGTTCCAGTGGCTGACCAGGATGGGCATGGAGCACGCTGCGGCAAGCGTCTTCGCCTTTGCGCAACAGGCCGGGCGGTGCGGGTTTGGGTGGCACGAATACCACGACTTCTCCCTTCTCCAGTCTGCCTTCCCGGTTGCAACGACCGGCGGCTTGGGCAATCGAATCCAGCCCCGCCAATGCGCGATAGACCACGGGAAAGTCCACATCGACCCCGGCTTCGACCAACTGCGTACTGACGACGCGCGTGGGAACGCCACTTTTAAGGCGTGCCTTGATTTGCTTGATGAGTTGCGAACGGTGCTCGCCGCACATCAGCGCGGAAAGATGCAGCGTGCCTTCCGGCATCAAGCCCCACAGTTCACGCGCATCGTTGCGGCGGTTGACGATGGTGAGTGCGGAATCGTGCTGTTTGATTTCGTCGGCCAGCGCAACCCAGCTTGTCGGTGTGTTCCAATCGGCGGGCAAACGCACATTGACCCGCTCCAGTTGTGCGTAGAGCGCATCCGGGTCGTCCATGATTTCGCGAACACCCTCCAGTCCGCGCATGTTGTTTTTGGCATCAAAATATTTGCGCGTAGCTAAGGCTGGCTGGGTGGCAGTGGAGAGTACGACCGTGACGCCGTAGTGCTGCGTCAACAGGTTCAGCGCGTCGAGGATGGGTTGCAGGAATTCAGCAGGCAGCAACTGCGCCTCGTCCAGCACCACGACACTATCGACGATGTTGTGAAGCTTGCGGCAGCGCGATGTCTTCGCAGCAAACAGTGACTCGAAAAATTGCACGTTGGTGGTAACAACTATCGGCGCGTCCCAGTTTTCACAGGCGAGGCGACTCTTGCTGTTTTCTTTATCGGGGTCGGTTTCGGCGTTACTGTGGTGTTCGATTACCGCATCGCCAAAGATGCCCCGGAAGATGTCGGCGGTCTGCTCGATGATGCTTGTGTAGGGGATGACGTAGATGATGCGGCGCTTGTTGTGGCGCTTCGCATGCTTCAACGCGAAAGCCATGCTGGAAAGCGTTTTTCCACCACCGGTGGGAACAGTGAGCGAGAACAGCCCAGGCGTATCAACGGCTTTGGCTCGGCACTGGCGCAGGATATCGGCGCGTAACTGGTTAACCGATGTGGAATCGGCGGTGGCCGTCTTGCTTGCCATGAAAGCATCGAACTGTACGAGCAAGGTTTGCACATCCGGCCAAGCGCCGCGCTGTGCCGATTTGCCTGCGTCCATGTAAGCCTCAGTGTCGAGGAAGTCGGCATCAACCAGACAAGAGAACAACATTCTGACCCATAAGGCGAAGCCATCTTTACCGCCGGGAATAACGCGCATATCCGGGGTGAAAGTTCCATGGTCGAGAATCTCGGCGGGCGGACTCTCAGCCAAAGCCTGATCGAGTTCGTCGCGGGAGTCCGTGCTATCAAGACGTGAATCCAGACCACCGAACCAGTCATACAAACCAGCATGATGCCCGGCGATGAGATATGCGAGTACCCGCCCGGCTGCGCCAAAACGATCACAAGCCAACATCGCACCCGCTGTGGAGTGTGGTGCTTTTCCCACCTCACCTTTGATGTGCGCGTCGACTTCGAATTCAAACCCGCTGACTTTGCGGATGTAGTGCTGAAAGCGTGGGCGGTATTTACCCAGGTCGTGCCACAGTCCAGAGAGGTGCGCCCAGTCATGCGCACCGAATGGCCGGGCGTGATCGGCTGCCAGCGCTGCCACACATCTCAGGTGGTCGGCGAGATCATGCGGATCGCGCCAACTCCCATCTGGATTCTGTGCAGCATGTGCAATTGGCCGTAGTGTCTCTGTCATTTTTAATCTTCTAGCGAATGCAGTAAATCCTACTCGTCACCAGGCTCAGAACATGAGCACGTCCCTTCCCCGCGCCGATACTGGCTTGCCGCCGTTTCAAGCAAATTTTTGACTGCCTCACGCAGTTCTGCTGGCTCAGCGACTTCAACATCCGCCCCATATTTCAGGATATCCATGAGCAGTTCGCGGTCGTCTGAATAGGGCAGGCGCAATTCGTAGCGGCCGTCTTCGAGCCAGCGGCTTTGTTGCTCGGGGTGCCAGATTTCTTCGGCGACCCAGCGGGCGCGTTTGGCGGTGAACCGGAGCACGGCGGTGGCGTGGGGAAGGCCTGCGAAGATGCCGTAGCTGCTGGCGAGCTCTTTATTCAGGGTGGATTCGGTGACGGCTTTGGCGGCCTTGGTCAGCGGCTCGACTGCGCGGATGCATTCGACGGCGAAGATGCGCAGGCCTTTTTTGTCGTGGCACCAGGCGTCGAGATACCAGTTGTCGCGGTAGTGGGCTAGGCGCTGGGGGGAGATTTCGCGGGTGCTGGTTTGGTCGCGTTCGCGATTGTAGTAGTCGATTTTCAGGCGCTTGCGTTGCAGGACGGCGTGGGCGACGGATTGGAAGTGGCGCGGGTTTTTTCGCCGGGAGGCGATGCTGAGCAGGCGGATGCGCTGGGCGGCTTCGCCTGCTCCGAGGTGCTTGCTTTCCAGCAGCTGGTCGATGCGGGTTTGCAGCGGGCGCAGATGGTCGTCGAGCAGACCGGGTTCGAGGTGGGTCAGCAGGTGTTTCAGGGTGACCATCGCCAGCAGTTCGTCGGCGCTGAACCACAGTCCGGGCAG
>JAAPAA010000203.1 GCA_012274165.1 Thiobacillaceae bacterium | reverse complement strand
CTGGGCCGCGGCATCAACCTGGGCAACATGCTCGACGCGCCCGAGGAAGGCCAGTGGGGTGTGCGCCTGGAGCCCGCCTACATCGACAAGGCAGCCGGCTCCTTCACCACCGTGCGGCTGCCGGTGCGCTGGAGCAATCACGCGGCATTGACCGCCGACGCCAAGCTCGACGAAGCATTTGCCCAGCGGGTCGACCAGGCGGTGGACGCACTGCTGGCCAAGGGCGTGTATGTGATCCTCGACCTGCATCACTACACCCAGTTGTCCGGCGGCAAGGTGCACTGGAAGGAAGCCGAGGTGGATCCGGCCGTGCTGGAGACCCGGCTGATCAACATCTGGCGGCAGGTCGCGCTGCGCTACCGGGACCGCTCGCCCAAACTGCTGTTCGAACTGCTCAACGAGCCGAACGGCAAGCTCGACGATGAGGCCTGGAACCAGCTCGCACCCAAAGTGCTGGCCGCCGCACGGGCCAGCAATCCCAACCGCATCGTGCTGATCGGTCCGGGCGACTGGAACGCCATCCCTGCGTTGCCCAAGCTGCGACTGCCCGCGGACCGCAACCTGATCGTCTCCATCCACAACTACGACCCGTTCCCGTTCACCCACCAGGGCATGAGCGAACTGGCCCACCCCTTCCCGACCGGCACCACCTGTTGCGACGCGGCCCAGCGCAAGCAGGTGACCGATGCGCTGGACGCGGCTGTGCAATGGAGCCGCGCCAGCGGCTACCCGCTGCACCTGGGTGAGTTCGGCGCCAACGAAGCCGCGGACCTGAAATCGCGCGAAGCCTACACCCGCCTGGTACGCGACGAGGCGGAGCGGCGCGGCATTCCATGGACCTATTGGGAGTTCGCATCGAACTTCGGTATGTACTCGCCCAAGACCGGCAACTGGGTCGAGCCGATCCGGCGCGCCCTGCTCGACTGACGGCGGCTGCCGCTGTGCCAGTCGTCCAGCCCCGCGAAATCCAGGTGGCGGGGAGCCGCTGCCGCCCGAACTGGTCGAGTTCCACCTGTTTCGCAACTTCGTGGCCGCGCAGCAGCGCTACCTGCCAGAGCCCTACGACGGCAGCATGGTGCTGCTCAAAGCCAGCGAGGCCGACACCCAGTACCTAGTATCTGGGCGCGAGCGACATGCTCGGCTGGCAGGAGCATCATCCAGGGCGCGGGTCACGGGTGACTCCATGAAGGCGCCGGCCTGCTCGATGGCGACATCGAGGTGGTGGAGGCGGACTCCCCGACCCGGCCCGGGGACATCGTGGTTGCCGTGGTGGACGACCAAGGTCACGGTGAAGCACCTGGACGCGACGTCCCAGGTGCATTCGTGATGAATTACCGCCAATGAGGGCGGTGAACCCCGCCATGCGTAAGGCGAGTGACATGTCGTTCACGCCGAGCCCGCCGCTCGCCCAATTCGCCAAACTCGGCTTTTTTGCCAGGGGGCGCGCCGTGGACGGGACCACCAAATCGGCCGAGTCGGTCAAGTTTGAATCGCTTGAGTCACTGCGCGGCTTGGCCGCCATGGCTGTTTGTCTGTTTCATTCGCAGTTCTACCTGCCAGCAACTCCGACCAACTTCTTCCGGTTGAGCGAGATATTCGTCGACCTGTTCTTTGTGCTCTCTGGTTTCGTGATTGCTCATGCATACCTGTCGAAGGTGCGCCAGGGCATGGCATTCTCGAAGTTCACACTTTTGCGGGTTGGCCGGCTTTACCCCCTGCACTTGTGCATGCTGCTGGCATGGCTCGTCTACATACTTGCCAAGGCCTATCACTTCCGCACGCACAGTGGCCCGAACTCGGAAGACCCTTTCGAGCTGAACAGCCTCCAGACTTTCATAACAGCGCTCCTACTCGTCAACGGCCTGGGCTTCGACGAAAAGCAAAGCTGGAACTACCCGTCTTGGACAATCAGCGTCGAGCTGTTCACTTATTTCGTGTTCTTCTGGTTCGTCGTCAGCCTGCGTCGCTGGCTCAAGCCCTGGCACGCCCTGGCCCTCTCTGTGACGGCCTACGCGGTTCTCTCCGCCGTGGGCGGAGACACTCTACTGCACAGCGTGGACTACGGTGTGCTGCGGTGCATGGGCGGGTTCTTTCTCGGCGTCTTTGTGAACATGATGCTGCACCGAAGGAAGGACCTGAAAGTTGGCAGCCTTGCCGGCTCCGCTCTGGAGGTGTTCGCACTCACCGCGATGGTTTTTGCGGTGCTTCGGTCTGAGCATTCCAAGGTGGGCCAACTCATCGCCTTTTTGAGCTTCGCCGGCGTCATCACGACGTTTGCAATCTCTCAGGACGGCATCGCAAGCAAGGTGCTGCGCACCCGCCTCCTGGTCCTGATTGGGACGCTCTCTTACTCCATCTACATGGTTCACGCCCTGGTCTACAACGTTGCGTTGAATGTCTGGGAATACGCGTTGAAGTTGCCGGTAGGCCGGAATCCTGGCGGCGGCACCGGGAAATCCGTTCCTTTGGACTTCCTCGAAGTAATCGCCGTGAACGCATTTTTGCTGGCATGCATCACGGCTATCGCATACCTCACGTACACGTTGGTTGAACGCCCCTGGCGGGACAGATTCCGTCGGGTGACGCTGCGCCCGGCGGCAGTGGTCGTGGACGCACCTTTGGCGGGCGGCTCGGCTGGAGAAGCCTAAAGGAAAACCCCGGTGCAAGGCTCGGGGCGGCAATCATCGGGGGCGCCAAGCTTCAAGGCGACGCGCCCGGTTTTCCCAGCAGCTCGTACAGTCAAACCTTTCGGCTGCGCACGGCCGCGCATCCCGGGTGTGCGCACCGATGGACGTACCAGTACCCGCCAACGCTGTCGCCGGCGCGTCCGGAAACTGCGTGCATGGCGTCGAGTTGCCAGCGCGGTGCGTGGCCGTAGAGGATGAAGTGCAGTATGAGGTCCATGGCGTGCGTAGCCACCTCCCCCAAGCCGTCGGCAGTAGCCCTGTCTGCCAAGGCGCGCCGCGAGAAGCCTCGAACCTGGGGCAGCGCCCGAGCGTTCCGTAAGTCTCACAGGCGGCCTTTGGGACGCCGGCGCCGCACCCAGGCAGCTCTAAGCTGTTGATGGGTTTTGGTCATCTGCTGCATGACACCCCTTCGCGAAGAAAAAGTCGACGCCCTTGCCGCCCTGATTCAGGAGATGCACTGCATGCACGCCTGTAACGTGCGTCCAGATCACCGCTAGCACGCTGAATCTCCGCAGGGCATCAAGACCACTGAAATTTGCGTCGATTCTTCGAAGGAAGCGGGTCTTGCTGTGAGTCAACGGGATAGCTCGAATGAGCCACCCCCCGATGAGCAAGGCTGGATTCAGCGAGCGGCCCAAGGACCCCAGCAGGCGGTCAGTCCACATAGTCCAGCGGCAGTTGGGTGGTGAACTTGATCTGTTCCATCGCGAAGCTGGAGGTCACGTCGCCCAGGTCGGCGGCATTGATCATCCGCTTGTAGACACGGTCATAGGCTGCGATGTCCGGCACCACGATGCGCAGCAGGTAGTCGGTCATCCCGGCCATCCGGTAGAACTCCATCACTTCCGGAATGGCCGCCACCAGCTTGTGGAACGACTCGAGCCATTGCACGTTGTGCTGGTTGGTGCGGATCGAGACGAACACCGTGACCCCGACGTTCAGTTTTTCGGGCGAAAGCAGCGCGACGCGCTTGCGGATCAGGCCCTGGCTCTCCAGCCGCTGGATGCGGCGCCAGCATGGCGTGGCAGTCAGTCCGAT
>JAAPAA010000018.1 GCA_012274165.1 Thiobacillaceae bacterium | reverse complement strand
GTAGAAGAAGTAGCCGATGTTGTGCGCCTTGAACACTTCGATCAGGCGCGCGTATTCGCGCTTGTTGGCTTCCAGTGATTTCAGCTTGAAACGGCAGGAACCGAATGCACCCGACGGCGTGGTACGCAGCGCGGCAATCGCCGCATCGGTTTCCTTGCTGGTGTCGATCAAGTCTTCGGTCAGCGCGCCGATGATGCCGTTGCGGCCGGCGTAGACTTTGTCGATTTTATCTTTGTGCTTGCGCGCGGTTTCGATCACGCCGCACGCCGAGGCGTTGATGACAGCGGTGACGCCACCGGACTGTGCGTAAAAGGCATTCTTTTTAGCCACTTTTTAATCTCCTTGTCTGAAAGCAAATACAAAAAAGCTAGCGTCGGACTGAATCAGTTCTGAGCTGGCCTTTTATTCAATTGTTACCGCTGGCTGGCACTTCTGCCAGACGCTTGGCTTCTTCGTCAGCCTGCATTTTCAGCAGCGTGGTGACGCAGTCGCCGATATCGTCGTATTCCTCGCGGCCGGTGCTGAAGCGATCCCGGATACGGTAGAAAAACATGCTGCGGTAGCGTGAGTCACCGGTTTTTGACAGCACGAAATGACAGCCGCGCTCGAGCCAGTAAAAGCCTGGGCACAAGGTCAATTCACGGTCGTCAATATGCAGGCGGATTTCAGTTTCGACGTCCTGAACTTCGACGTCGTGGCCGTAGCGTTCTTTCACCGCGCCGGAAACAATCCAGCGCTCGGTGTCGGTCATGGGCGAAATCTGCTGCGGCATCTTCGCTGCGTTTAAGCCAACGCTGCAAAAATCGAATCGCGAATGCCGTCCACTTTGCCGACGCCGGCGACCTTCACATACTTGGGTGCACCGGCTTCGCCGCGTGCTGCCCAGTCGCCGTAGTACTTCACCAGCGGCTCGGTCTGCGCGTGATAGACGTCGAGACGCTTTTTCACGGTGTCTTCATGATCATCGTCGCGCTGGATCAGGTCTTCGCCGGTGGCGTCGTCCTTGCCAGCCACTTTGGGCGGGTTGAACACGACGTGATAGGTACGGCCAGACGCCACGTGTACGCGACGGCCCGACATGCGCTTGACGATTTCTTCGTCGGCGACGTCGATCTCGACCACGTAATCAATCGGCACGCCAGCGGCCTTCATCGCCTCAGCCTGCGGAATGGTGCGCGGGAAACCATCGAACAGATAGCCGTTTTTGCAGTCGGCTTCGGTCAGGCGTGATTTCACCATGCCGATGATGATGTCGTCGGAGACCAGGCCACCCGCGTCCATGATGGCTTTGGCTTGCATGCCGAGTTCACTGCCGGCCTTGATCTGCGCACGCAACATGTCGCCCGTGGAAATCTGTGGGATGCCGTATTTTTCCTTGATGTAATTAGCCTGGGTGCCCTTGCCGGCGCCAGGGCCGCCCAACAGAATCAAACGCATTGCATGTCTCCCTTAAGTTTTAAGTGTGTCAAACCGCGTTAGCCTAAGGCAAGCGCGGTTTGAGCAACACTTAAAAAATTTTATTGCGGGATTGAAGTTGTTTGAAACAGGCCACGAACCCGCGCCAGGTCTTCCGCCGTATCGACCCCCGGAGCCGGTGCAACGGGCGTAATCCCGAGGCTGATGCGGTAGCCATGCCATAACACGCGCAATTGCTCGAGCATCTCGAAGCGTTCCAGCGGCGAGGCCGCCAGGCTGGCATAGGTACGCAGAAATCCGGCGCGATAGGCGTACAAACCGATGTGGCGCAACGCGCCCAGATCGTGCGGCATCACCTGTTTTAAAGCGAAGGCATCACGCGGCCAGGGAATCGGTGCACGACTGAAATACAGCGCGTAACCCGCTGCGTCGGCCACGACTTTGACGACATTGGGATTGATGAAATCAGCATGATCGTGAATCGGATGCGCCAGCGTCGCCATCACCGCATCGTCGTGCAGCACCAACTGTCGCGCGACTTCGCGGATCAGCGCCGGATCGATCAGCGGTTCGTCGCCCTGCACGTTGACCACCAGCGTGTCGTCATCCCAGCCCAGGGTTTCGGCCACTTCGACCAAACGCTCGGTGCCGGATTGATGCTCGGGTGAGGTCATGATGACCGGATGGCCCGCCGCGGCCACCACCTGCTGCACGCGGCAATCGTCGGTGGCCACCACAACTGACTCGGCGCCTGACTGCAACGCGCGCTCCACCACATGCAGCACCATTGGACGTCCGCCGATATCCGCCAGCGGCTTGCCCGGCAAGCGGCTCGACGCATAACGCGCAGGAATGACGACCCGGAAGCGCATGCTCAGCCCTTGCCGTGAATTTCGTCCACCTCAAGCGGGCGCGCCTCTTCCGGCAGCATCACCGGGATATCGTCGCGGATCGGATAAGCGATGCGACATACCGGGCACACCAGTTCATGTACCGGCTTTTTCCAGGTCAGCGCGCCTTTGCAAACCGGGCACACGAGGAGATCAAGAAGCTTCGGGTTCATTAATCAGGTTCCTGTATAAGTACTGCGCCTTGGCCTCACTGGGCTGCTGCGACTTTTTTTGATAAAGATGGATATCCGCAATCGACAGCAGGGTCACCAGGTCATGGCCATCCTGCGGTGCGTGGCTGATCCCCAGGCTCACCCCCATCGGCAAGCCGTTGCTCTGACTCCAGGCTTGGGTGCGCGCCTCGATGCGCTCAAAAATCTGCTGCATCGCCACATCGCTGCGCACGGGCAGGATGGCGACAAACTCGTCTCCTCCCCAACGGCCACAGATGCCCATTTCAACTGATTCGCTGAAAATTTGCGCAAACTCGGCCAGCACGCGATCGCCCACGCCGTGGCCGTAGCGGTCGTTGACCATTTTGAACTGATTGAGGTCGGCAAACAGAACTGTGGCGGGATGGGCTTCGTTGGTCTTGTCGAATATGTTGTCCGCCGCTGCCAGTAACCCATGGCGATTGAGCAAGCCGGTGAGCGCATCGAAACGGCTGCGATAATCCAGCTGACTGCGCTGTTCTTCGATCCGCCCCATCAGGATGTAGGCGTACAAGGCCAGCGCAAGCCAGAACACCCCGAAAAACACGTCGCCCGCGCTGATCTCGAAACCGCCCATGCGATAACGGAAAGCGAATAACACCGCCATTCCGAGAAAGGCGCCGCCGAGCACTTCGGCGAACAGACGCATGCCGTAGCGCATGCCATTGCCCAGCAATACCATCAGGAACGCCAGTGCAGACGGCGGAAGGGGATTGGGATCATGGATCACGCACAGGGTGACGATCAGCAGATCGGCGGCCATCGCACCCCGGATGTTTTGCAGCGTGACGCCATGCAAGGCCTGGCGAAAAAACCAGCTGTTGAACATGAAATAAACGCCCAGCGCCATCAGTAACTGCTCGATGCTGAACAGCACCGGCGACACGCTGTCCAGTGTCGAGAAATAAATCACCGCCAGCGCGAAAAACAGATAGCGCGTAAAAAACTGGGTAACGATTTCCGAGCGATCCGGCATCCAGAAACCGGCATCGCCTGTCTCGGCCTCCCAGCGGCAAGGATGGCGACGATCGCTCCAGTCAGACTTTTTCATCCCAAACCTCCCTGCGCATGCGTGAGTTATGGAGTTGTTTGATGCGTGCGCTTAACCAATCGATGAGTCCGGGTTCCGGAGCGACGTCGAGTTGCACCGCCCACCAATCTGTTCCCGCAAACGTGAGGCATTTTACCGCGTCTTTTTCGGTCATCATCACCGAACCGGCGGCGGGAATATCCTGTGGCTGGAAAGCATGATGATCGGAAAAAGCGCGCGGCTTGAAGCGAATGCCCGCTGCCAGCAGCATGTCGAAAAATCCCTGCGGACGACCGATCCCGGTTACGGCGAGCCAGTCTTGCGCCGGCAGCTCACGCAGTGGCCGGGTTGCCTGGGGTGCACGCAGGCGATAAACCGGGCCGGCGGTGTAATCGGCACGCCAACTCGTCACGGGCAAGTCAGCACGCGGCTGCGCGGCCCCGCGCACCACCTGAATCACCGCATCGACCTGGTTGAGGCGACGGACGGGTTCGCGCAGCGGCCCGGCCGGCAGCGGCCAGCCATTGCCCAGCCCGCTCGCTGCATCCAACACCGCCAGCTCAATATCGCGCTTCAAGCGGTAATGTTGCATGCCATCGTCCGACACCAGCACATCCACCTCCGGGTGGCGCGCCAGCAGGGTCTGCGCCGCGGCCACACGGTCACGTCCGACCACCACCGGGACATTGGTTTTAAACCGGATCAGCACAGGCTCGTCGCCCACGTCGCTTGCCAGGCTATCAGCCTGCACGTCGATGCAGCCGCGCGTCGCCCCCCCATAGCCTCGACTAATCACGCCCGGGCGATACCCCTGGGCGCACAGCCAGTTCACCAGCCAGATGGTCAGCGGGGTTTTACCACTCCCGCCCGCCGTAATATTGCCGACAACGATCACCGGCACTTCCACGGCAACTGAAGCCAGCCAGCCGCGCCGATAGGCCAGACGACGCAGCCCGGATACCGCGGCAAACAATAAAGCCAGAGGTGAGAGCAGCACCGTGAACACGCTGGTGCGCGCCCAGAGATACTGTAAGGAAAACACAGGCGTCCGCTCAGGGAGCGGTTTGGGTGGCGAACGTAATGCGGACGAGGCCCACCTGACGCGCCGCCTCCATCACGTTGATCACCGACTGATGCGTTGCGCGCGCGTCAGCGTTGATGACCACCACAGGCTCGGGCAAGTTGCCGGCGGCCTGCTTTAATGCTGCAGCCAGCGCGCCCACCGACGCATCGCCAATCGCGGTGTTGTCGATCTGGTAGCGGCCATTCTCGGCCACCGCTACTTCGATCTGCTTGGGCGGGTTGGGCGTCGGCGCGGCGCTGCTGCTGGGCAGATTGATCTTGAGTTCGGCAAAGCGCGCGTACGTGGTGGTGACCGCGAGAAAAATCACGATCACCAGCAGAATGTCGATGAACGGAATCAGATTGATTTCCGGATAGTCTTCCCGCCGGCCGCGACGAAAGTTCATGGCTTACTTCCGGTCGCCGTGGACGATTTCCACCAGCTTGATGGCCTGTTGCTCCATGTCGACCACCAGCGATTCCACTTTGCCGCGGAAGAAACGATAGGCAATCATGGTCGGGATCGCCACGATCAAACCGAATGCGGTGTTGTACAGGGCGATTGAAATGCCGTGCGCCAGCTGGCCCGGATTAGTGCCGCCACCGGTCTGCGCACCGAAGATCTCGATCATGCCGATGACCGTACCCAGCAGACCCAGCAAGGGCGCCATGCTGGCAATCGTGCCGAGCGAGGTCAGAAAACGGTCGAGCTCATGGGTCACGGCACGCCCGGATTCCTCAATCGATTCCTTCATCACTTCACGCGAGTTATTCGAGTTCTTGAGCGCCGTCGCAAATATCCGGCCGAGCGGCGAACTGTCGTTTAACTGCTTGATCAGTTCGGAGGGCACGCCACGTTCCTGATAGACCTTGATCGTCTCTTGCAACAGGCTGGATGGCGCGACTTCCTGGGTGCGCAGGCTGTAAGCACGCTCGATAATAATGGCTACGGCTAAAACAGACGCCAGAATCAGCGGGAAGATCGGCCAACCGGCCGCCTCAATGATGGCAAACACTGAATACCACTCCTAATAAAACAACAGACGAAATGTAGCGCCCGCATACCCATTTCGGCAAGCACCAATTATTCGGGCAGATGCGTTGTCGAAGGAGTCGAGTTCTCCACAATTGATGTGGATAAGTCTGTGAGGAACCACCAGCCGGACACGCTAAACGCCCGCCCACAAAGGAAAAAGTGCTTCGGCACAAAAAGTAACCAATTACCTTACCTGTTAAATTTCAATAGGTTACGATAATCCATTCAACGTCAATAGGGTTTTAAACATTATTTTCGTGAAAGAATGATGACTGTGAATGAACCGTGTCGAACGTGAACCCGTTATCCTGCGCGCCATGGATTTGATCGACGACCACATTGGCAGCGCGCCCACCCTGCCCGTTCTGACCGTAAGCGAACTTAACCGTATGGCGCGCCGTGCGCTGGAGTCGCAGCTGCCGCTGCTGTGGGTGGAAGGCGAAGTGTCCAATTTCATCCGCGCGGCATCCGGCCACTGGTATTTCTCGCTCAAGGACGCGGGCGCCCAGGTGCGCTGCGTGATGTTTCGCGGTCGTAACCAGTTTGCCGGGTTTACGCCAGCCAACGGCGATCACATCGAACTACGCGCCCTGCCCTCGCTGTATGAAGCGCGCGGCGAATTCCAGCTGGGCGGCGAATCGATACGCCGCGCGGGAGCGGGGCGTTTGTTCGAGGCTTTTCTCAAACTCAAGGCCAAGCTTGAAGCAGAAGGATTATTCGACCCGCTCAACAAGCGCGCTTTGCCACGGTTTCCACGCTGCATTGGTATCGTCACCTCGCCGCAGGCGGCCGCCCTGCATGACGTGCTCACCGCGCTGGCGCGCCGCATGCCGGGCTTGCCGGTGATTATTTATCCCACGCCGGTGCAAGGCGCGGCGGCCGGCGCACAGATTGCCGCCGCCATCCGCGGCGCCGGACGACGCGCGGAATGTGACGTGCTGCTGGTGTGTCGCGGCGGCGGCTCGCTGGAAGACCTGTGGGCGTTCAACGACGAAGCCGTGGCACGCGCGATCGCCGCCAGCCCGATGCCGGTGGTAAGCGGAGTCGGCCACGAAACCGATTTCACCCTGGCTGATTTTGCCGCCGATCTGCGCGCCCCCACGCCCACTGCAGCCGCTGAGCTCGCCAGCCCAGTGCGCCAGGACTTGCTGCAACAAATCGGGCAACTGGCTCACCAACTCCATCACCAGTTTGCGCGCAGACAGCATAACGACATGCAGCGGCTGGATTACCTGGCGCGGCGGCTGATCCATCCGGCCGAGCAACTACGCCAGCAACAGCTTGGCCTGCGACAGCTGGCGCAGCGCCTCGGCCACAGCATGCGAAACCAACTCGCGCACGAACAGTTACGCATGGCACAGCTCAGCCAGCGCCTGGTCACACCGCGTCACCGCATTCAACACGAACAACTCAATCTGAATGCCCTGCAAACGCGTGCCCAGCGCGCAGCGCAAAACCAGCGCCAGCAGCGTCTATCCAACCTGGCGCGACTCAGCAGCAGCCTCGCCCATCTCAACCCGGAAGGCGTGCTGGCGCGCGGCTACAGCATCGTCCAGCGACAAAATGGTCACGTGGTACACGACGCGGCGACCCTGCGCACGGGCGACACCCTCAACATCCGGTTTCACCGTGGGCAGGCATCCTCCACGGTCAATTCGGCTCAGGTCGATTCACCGCCCACGCCCGAGCCCAAGTGACGCTCGACCTCGGCGAACGCCTGTATCTCCAGATCGCCCGCCAGGCAGTCCAGCGTCACCGCATCCGGCCATGAGCGCAGCCAGGTCAGCTGCCGCTTGGCGAGCTGGCGCGTGGCAGCCAGCCCCTGCTCGCGCAAACCGGTCAGGTCGATTTCGCCGTTGAGATAAGCCCACGCCTGGCGATAACCAACCGCCCGCATCGCAGGCAGATCGGCCGTCAGCGCAAATTTCCGGCGCAACGTTTTCACTTCCTCGATCAGCCCATCGGCCAGCATCGCGTCAAACCGCGCGGCGATACGCTGGTGCAACGCCGCACGCTCGGACGGGATCAACGCGAGTTGCAACACCCGATAGGGCAACGCAGTTTGCGCCTGATCGAGCAAGGCCGACATCGGCTTGCCGGTCAGCTGAAAAATCTCCAGCGCGCGGCCGATGCGTTGCGCATCGTTCGGTGCCAGCCGGGCAGCCGTGGGCGGATCGATCCGCGCCAGATCGGCATGCAATGCAGGCCAGCCGCGACTGGCCGCCTCAACCTCCAGCTTCCGCCGCAACGCCGCATCGGCACGCGGCAAATCGTCAAGGCCATTTAACAGCGCGCGGAAATACAGCATGGTGCCGCCCACCAGCAGCGGCACCATGCCGCGCGCCACAATGTCGCTCATCAAGCGCAGCGCATCGTTGCAAAACGCCGCGGCCGAATAGGCCTCGGTGGGATCGCGGATATCGAGTAAATGATGCGGCGCCCGCGCCAGCGTGGCGGCGTCGGGCTTGGCCGTGCCGATGTCCATGCCGCGATACACCAGCGCCGAATCGACGCTGATGATTTCAAGCGGAAAGCGTTCGACCAGACTGACCGCCAGCGCGGTCTTGCCGGAAGCGGTCGGGCCCATCAGGAAAATGGCGGGAGGGAGAGGTACAGGCATGGCGGCCGATTATGCCGCAGCCGTCCGGACGGCAGGCGAAAAAACAGCGGGAACGCCCCGCCGTTTCGGGATACGTTCAGATATAGCTTTTTTGCACGCTGCGTTTGCCGGGCAACTTCTTCAGAATGACCACGCCCTTGGCCACGTCGATATCTGCCACCGGGATATTTTCGTACACCGGATTAAGCGGTTTCAGCATCCAGCCGTCATCGTGTTTCACGATCTGGCGAAAGATGTATTCGTCGTTCACAAAAGCCACTACATACGAGCCATCCTTCACCAGCCCGGACGGCTCGACCACGATAATCTCGCCCTCCGCGAATTCCGGCAGCATGGAATCGCCCAGCACCATCAGCGCATAAGGCTCGGCGCTGGAACAGTTGCTGGCTTCGTTGATATCCTGAATCGGGATGGTTTTGCGTTCGGTGCGTTCGTTCATGGCAGTCTCACTGGTTCGATCAGGCAAAGCTTATATACAAAACGCCCCTGCGCAAAATGAAACCGGCCACAAGAAACCGCTATCCATTCAAGGGTATTGCCCGGTTTGCTGCGAGCATGGCAATGACACGGGGTTGTCGCGTCTGCGTGCTAAGGTCTGCGCGCCCCACTCGCTGGCCTCGCAGCGGCCGGTTTCCGCAAACCCACCCTGAAAATCGCCCATGCCAGAACCCGTTTCCCTTACACGCCGACGCACCCTGCAACTGCTGTCCGGCTTGCCGATGCTGCCGCTGGCCCCAATGCTGGCCGGCCTGCCGCTGGTTGCCGAAGCCCGGCCGGATGGCAAGCCAGTGCGCTACAAGTTCGGCGCAATGGCAGCGCCGTCACTGGCCAATCCCGCACAGATGGCAGAGACCTATGTCGCCTCGACCCTGACCACAGGCAGCGGGCGCGATGCCCGAACCTACGCGCTGGCTTACGAGACTTTTTTCCTGACCGGCGACACGGTGCCGCGCACAGGTGGCGGCAGCATTCTCGCCGGCGGCTACTTCGACATCCGCAACGCGCCCATCATCGATGCGAGTTCGCCTAGCCTGCGCCAGTTCTTTTCCGACTGTCCTGATGGCATGACCTTGTTGAACCTGCAGAAGGCGCGCTCACCGCGCCGCGGCTACCAGCGCATCTTCGCGGTGGTGCAGTTCGAGTACACCAGCAGGAACGCCGCCGGCGAATCGATGTCGCGCCTGTTGCCCTCGCCGATCGCGGTGCTGACGCTGAATCAAAACAAACGCAGCGGCAAGCTGAGCCTGGTCAGTTATTCCAACGTCGACACCCGCAGCGTGAACGGCCTGTGGATCACCTGCGGCGCCAGCCGTTCGCCCTGGAACACCCACCTGTCGAGCGAGGAATACGAGCCCGACGCGGTGACGATCGCGGGCAACGTCAAATTCAGGATCTTCAGCCAGAACCTGTACGGCGATCCGCACCAGGCCAACCCCTACCACTACGGCCACCTCCCCGAAGTGACCGTTCATCCAGACGGCACCGGCAGCATCAGGAAGCACTATTGCATGGGCCGCATTTCGCATGAGTTGGTGGAAGTCATGCCCGACGAACGCACCGTGCTGATGGGCGACGACGCTACCAACGGCGGCTTGTTCATGTTCATCGCCGACCGCGCGCGCGACCTGTCGGCCGGCACGCTGTACGTGGCGAAGTGGCTGCAGAAGACCGCCGAAAACGGCGGCTCGGCCGACCTCAACTGGATCCGCCTCGGCCACGCCAGCAGCGACGAAATCAGGGCGCTGGCCGACAGCCGCACTGCTGCCGACATCGTCGACGTCAAGACCAGCGACCCGTCCGACCCCGGCTACACGCCCATTCCGTTCGGCGGCACAACCCAGTGGGTCAAGTTCACCGCCGGCCAGGACAAGGCCTCAGCCTTCCTCGAAACCCACCGTTACGCTGCGTACAAGGGCGGCAGCCTCGGCTTCACCAAAATGGAAGGCACCACGCTCAACGCCCGCGACAAGATCGCCTACTCCGCGATCAGCTACGTGCAGACGGCCATGACCAACGGCTCCGGCGGCATCGCGATCCAGGGGCCGCAGGCAGGCATGGTCTACGCGTGGACACTCGACGGCGGCCAGTCCGACGACAGCGGCGCGCGCATACCCAGCGTATGGGTGCCCACCCGCGGCGCGCCCCTGCTGCTCGGCGAAGACCTGGCCACGCCAGATGCACTGGGCAACCTCGCCCATCCCGACAAGATCGCCAACCCGGACAACCTGAAATTCTCCGAAGCGATGCGCACCCTCTTCATCGGCGAAGACAGCGACCGCCACGTCAACAATTTCCTGTGGGCCTACAACGTCGACACCGGCACCCTGTCACGCATCCTGTCGTGTCCGTCCGGCGCCGAATCGACCGGGCTGCACGCGGCCGACGACATCAATGGCTTTTGCTACATCCTGAGCAACTTCCAGCACCCGGGCGACTGGCTACTGAAAAAGGACGCCAGCGGCAACGTCACCGGGGGGCTGCACGCCAAAGTGTACGCAAGCCTCGATCCGATCGAGTTGGCCCACTACAGGAACAAGTTCAGCGCCGCAGTGGGTTACCTGACGCTCACAGGGCGCGTTCCGAGGTCCTGACCCCGTGAGTAATGCAAGGCCGCGATGCCCAAAATGTATTAGTCGCGTTCCGCAACAAAACGCGCAATGAATGCCCCCTCATAGCCCGCTGGCAGGGGAATGCTGACACGATGGCCGCTACCCGGTGCGACGTCGACCGGGATGCTGTTTTTGCCGTGCATGCATGTAATCGTCAGTTCCAGATTGCCCCTGGGGTGGATGAGTTCGATGCGGTCGCCGACTGAAAACCTGTTCTTGACGTCAACTTCAGCCAGACCTGCCGCGTCATACGCCATGACGTCGCCGACATACAGGCTGCGGTCCGACTCGGAATGGCTGGTCAGGTAGCTCTGGTATTCGCGATCCGGATGGCGTTCGTAGAAACCGCCGGTATACCCCCGGTTGGCCAGACCGTCGAGCTCGCGCAGCAGGGTCGGATCGAGCGGACGGCCGGCGACGGCATCGTTGATCGCCTGGCGATAGCTTTGGCAGGTGCGCGCCACATAGTAGGGCGACTTGGTGCGGCCTTCGATCTTGAGCGAGTCGATGCCGATTTCCGTCAGCCGCTGCACGTGCTCAATGGCGCGCAGGTCTTTCGAGTTGAGGATATAGGTGCCGTGTTCGTCTTCTTCGATCGGCAGGTAGCTGCCGGGGCGTTCCTTTTCTTCCAGCAAGTACACGTCGCCGTCCGGCGCGACGGTGGCGGGCTTGACGTCGTACTCCCAGCGGCAGGAATTGGTACACGCGCCCTGGTTGGGGTCGCGGTGGTTGAAATAGCCCGACAGCAGGCAGCGGCCGGAATAGGCGATGCACAGCGCCCCATGGACGAAGACTTCAAGTTCCATGTCCGGGCATTCCTGGCGAATCTCGGCGATCTGATCGAGCGAGAGTTCACGCGACAGAATGACGCGCTTGATGCCGAGTTTTTTCCAGAACCGCACTGCCGCGTAGTTGACGGTGTTGGCCTGTACCGAAAGGTGAACGGGCATGTCAGGCCAGGTTTCGCGGATCATGTCGATCAGGCCCGGGTCGGCCATGATCAGCGCGTCCGGCTTGAGGGCGATGACCGGCGCCATGTCGGCCAGGTAGGTTTTCAGTTTGCTGTTGTGCGGGGAAATGTTGCTGACGACATAGAACAGCTTGCCGCGGCTGTGCGCGTATTCGATGCCGGTGCCCAGCGCAACTTCGTCACGGAAGCTGTTGTTGCGGACCCGCAGGCTGTAGCGCGGCTGACCGGCATACACCGCGTCTGCGCCAAAGGCGAGCGCCGTTTCCAGCATGGTTTGCGAACCGGCGGGGGCCAGTAACTCGGGGCAGTGGATCTGTGAGGGTTTCAAGTGGGATGACCGGTAAATGAAAAGGGCGAGTCTTTCTGCGACTACTCAGCGCCCGCGCATGAACATCGCATCCAGCTCCTTGAGGCTGACCTGAAACCAGGTCGGACGGCCGTGATTGCACTGTCCTGCCCGCTCGGTGACTTCCATTTCACGCAGCAGGGCATTCATTTCGGGCAGCGCCAGCTGGCGGTTGGCGCGCACCGCGCCGTGACACGCCAGGGTGGCCAGCAGTTCGTTGCGGCGTTCGGCGAGCAGGCGCATCACGCCGAATTCGGCCGCTTCGTGCAGTACGGCGCGGGTGAGTTCGACCGGGTCGGCATTTTTCAATAGCCAGGGCACCGAGCGCACCGCGACCGAGGTGGGCGAGGTGATCGACAGTTCAAAACCGATGTCGCGCAAGGCATCCAGATGCGGGCTGATTTCGGCCGCGTCGCGCGCATCCACTGTCAGTGCGACCGGGATCAGCAGGGTTTGCGCGGGCACCGCGCGGGCATCGAGCGCGGCCTTGAGTTTTTCATACACGACACGCTCGTGTGCGGCGTGCATATCGACCAGCACCAGCCCCTGGGCGTTTTGCGCCAGCACGTAAACGCCATGCAATTGTGCGATGGCGTATCCGAGCGGCGGCGCGTCGCCGCCTTCAGGCAAGGGCCGCGCTGCAGGCGCGACACCCATCCCTGAATCCTGGCCCCCGAATCCTGACCCCTGAGCCAAGGGCGCGCCACTTGATGGATGCGCCGCAAGCGGCGCATAGAACGCCATCGCCTCGTTGACCTGCAACGGGCTGACCTGCAGCGGCATCGTCGTTTGCCAGGGTGTAGTCGCGGCAAAGGGCGACACGGCCCCTTCTGGCACGGGCAACACGGCACCGGCCTCACCAGCCGCTGGTGCCGCCAGCAACCGCTCAACGGCATGAAACAAAAACTGGTGCACGCCGCGGCTTTCGCGAAAACGGATCTCGGTTTTGGCCGGGTGCACGTTCACGTCCACCCCGTCCGGCGGCAGGCTGATGAACAGGCAATACGCCGGGTTCAACTGATGGTGCAGCACGTCGCGGTAGGCTTCTTTCAATGCGTGGACGATCAGCTTGTCGCGCACGTAGCGGCCGTTGACGAACACATGCTGGCTGTCGCGGCTGGCCGTTGCCGCGCCGGGGCGGATCACCCAGCCGGCCACGCGCAACGCACCCGCCGCCGCATCGACCGCAACGGTGTTGGACTCGAACGCCTCGCCCAGCACCTGGCGCACCCGCGCGGCGGCGGTCGCCACGTTGAAGCGCAGTAGCACCCGGCCGTTGTGGCTCAGGACAAATGCGGTATCCGGATGCGAGAGCGCTTGCCGCCGCACGGTCTCGGCGCAGTGGGCGTATTCGGTCGCTTCGGTTTTGAGAAACTTGCGCCGCGCCGGGGTATTGAAAAACAGGTCCTGAATGTCGAGCGTGGTGCCGATGCCGCGCGCGACGGGTGTCGGCTCAGCCAGCTGGCCGCCTTCGACCTGCAGCGCCCAGGCGTGCTCGGCGCCGGGATGATCAGAGCTGGCGCTGCGGCTGCTGAGCTGCACCCGGGCAATGGCCGCGATCGAAGCCAGCGCTTCGCCGCGAAATCCCAGGCTGGCGACCTGTTCCAGGTCGGCCAGGCTGGCGATTTTGCTGGTGGCGTGGCGGGTCAGCGCGAGTGCGAGTTCATCGCGCGGGATGCCGCAACCGTTATCGCTCACGCGCATGCGCTTTACGCCGCCCTGTTCCAGTTCGATCTGGATTTCGGTCGCGCCGGCGTCGAGGCTGTTTTCGAGGATTTCTTTCAGCGCGGCCGCCGGACGTTCGACCACCTCGCCGGCGGCGATTTGCGAAATCAGCACATCGGGTAAAACGCGGATGCTCACAATGAACCGGAAAAAGGCACGCCGCGCCGCGCCGCCATGGCTCGACCCAGACGCTCGATTTCAGCCGCGCCTAGCACCTGACGTGCCAACGGCAGCACGTGGGTGTTTTCAAATTCGAGGTGACTACGGTTCATCGAGATAAAGCGTTGAGCCAGTGCTTCATCCAGCATTGCTGCCGTGCCGGCTTCAATCGACTGCAACTGCACCTGCAACCGCCGCCACAGCAGCGCCAGTTCGTCGTGCTCCAGCGTCAGGGTTTCGACCAGATCGCAGGCGCCAGGCGCATTCGCCTGTTCCAGCAGCGGGAACAGATTGCGTTCTTCGTCGTCGTGGTGATGCACCGCTGCGCTATCGAAATACGCCAGCACCGCGCGTGCGGCTTGCTGTGCCTGGCTGTCCGCGCCATGTGCGGGCAGATACGCCAGCAGCTTTTCGAGCGTGTCGCACTGCCTGGCGATGCGACCGTGACAGGCTTCCAGCACGTCGAGCGGGCGATCGAAGCCCGGTGCCGCCGCGCCCAGCAAACTCATCATGGATTGCGCGTCAGCCGGGACGGCGCAGTGATCGGGTGCTTGGCGAAATAGGCTTTGACGCCATCGACGATGGCCACGATCAGCTTGTCCTGGTAATCGGGATCGTTGAGGCGCTTTTCTTCTTCCGGATTGGAGATGAACGCGGTTTCGATCAGGATCGAGGGAATATCGGGCGCTTTCAGCACGGCAAACCCCGCCTGCTCGACATGCGATTTGTGCAGCGTATTGACGCCGCCAATTTTCATCAGCACCGCGTGTCCCAGTTTCATGCTGTCGTTGATGGTGGCGGTCTGCGACAGATCGATCAGGGTGCGTTTGAGGGACGGGTCCTTGACGTCGATGTTGAGTCCGCCGATCAGATCGGCATCGTTTTCCTTCTTCGCCAGCCAGCGTGCCGCCGCCGATGTCGCGCCGCCCTCAGACAGCGCAAACACCGATGAGCCGCGCGCATCCGGCCTGATGAAGGCGTCGGCGTGGATTGACAGGAACAGATCCGCCTTCAGCGCGCGAGCCTTGACCACCCGCTGCCCCAGCGGCACGAAATAATCACCATCGCGAATCAATACGCCGCGCATGTTTTCCTGCGCATCGATTTTTTGCTTGAGTTTCTTGGCGAGGGCCAGCGTGATGTCTTTTTCATGCGAACCGTTGGCGCCGCCCGCGCCGGGATCCTCGCCACCGTGGCCGGCATCAATCGCCACGGTGATCAGGCGGGCATATTGGGCCACGACTGGACTGGCAGGCCTGACTGGCTTGGCTGATTCGACCATGCCTGGGCTGGAGGGTTTGGCCGAATCGACCCCGGCTGGCGTAGCCGGTTTGACGGGCTCAGTCAAATCGGAAGTGACGGGCTTGGGGGCTTCAGACACGTTGGGCTGCGATGAAACGACCTGCCTGTTTATCACATCAGCCGCCGCGACCACCGGATACAGATCCACGACCAGGCGATAGCCGTACTGCCCCAGCGGGGCCAACTGAAACAGTGTGGGTTTGATCGCGGTCTTGAGGTCGAGCACCAGGCGCATCACCCCGGGGCGATTCGTGGCAATCCGGATCGCGCCGACATAGGGATCTGTCGCGGTCAGCTGGCCAGCCAGTGCGTCAAGCACCGCGCCCGCTTCCACGCCTTCGAGGTCGATCACCAACCGGTCGGGATTGCTCAGAGTGAAGAATTTGTACGCTACCGGTTGCGCCGCTTCCAGCGTGATACGGGTGTAATCGGGCGACGGCCACAAACGGGTCGCGCTGAGTTGCACGGCCTGAGCCATGCCCGACGTCAGCGCACAACACAGCAGCAGAATTTTTAACAGGATGTGCAACATGTCTCCAGATAACGGGTGCCGCGCGAGCTGCGGGCCAGGCATTCAACGTCACGACTGTCGTCGTCGATCAGCAGCCGGATAATCACGTCGGGCGCCGGCAGCCAGCCTGCGGCCTTTTCCGGCCATTCGATCAGACTCACCGCCTGGCCACTGACATCGCGAAAACCGGCGTCCAGCCATTCGCGCGGATCGTGCAAACGGTACAGGTCGAAATGATACAGCTCAAACGCTGGCAGGCTATAGCTTTCGGCCAATGTGTAGGTCGGGCTTTTCACGCGCCCGGTATAGCCCAGCGCCCTTAGCAGTCCGCGCACCAGGGTTGTCTTGCCTGCACCCAGATCGCCCTCAAGGTAGAAGGTCATACCGGGCACAAGTTCCCGCGCCAGCCGCGCGCCAAACGCCAGCGTCGCCGCCTCGTCGGGCAGATGGCAACGGCAGTGCACGGTATCATCGTCCTTATGCATGAAGACTTAGCGCAGTTGGCACAGCAAATCAAACTCTGGGGACGCGAGCTGGGCTTCGCCGCCGTGGGCATTGCGGACGGCGAATTGAGCGCCGCCGAAGCAGGCTTGCAGGAATGGTTGGCGCAGGGGTTTCATGGCGAAATGGATTATATGGCGGCGCACGGCGTGAAGCGCAGCCGCCCGGCCGAACTGGTGCCCGGCACCCTGCGCATCATCAGCGTGCGGCTGGATTATTTTCCGCCGGCATCCGTCGATCCCCACACAGTACTGGCCGACCCCAACGCGGCTTACGTCGCACGCTACGCGCTGGGCCGCGATTACCACAAGGTGCTGCGTAACCGCCTGCAAACCCTGGCCGAAAAGATCAGCGGCGAAGTCGGCGAACATCGTTTTCGTGTCTTCACCGACAGCGCACCGGTGCTGGAAGTCGAACTCGCCACCAAGTCCGGACTTGGCTGGCGCGGCAAACACACCCTGCTGCTGAACCGGCAACACGGCTCGTGGTTTTTTATCGGCGAAATCTACACCGACCTGCCCTTGCCGGTGGATATGCCCGAAACCAGCCACTGCGGCAGCTGTCAGGCCTGCATCGACATCTGTCCCACCCAGGCCATTGTTGCGCCCTACTCGCTCGACGCGCGGCGCTGTATTTCCTATCTCACCATCGAGCTCAAAGGCAGCATCCCGCTGGACCTGCGGCCGCTCATGGGCAACCGCATCTACGGCTGCGACGACTGCCAGCTGGTGTGCCCGTGGAACCGCTTTGCACAGACCGCCGAACTGACCGATTTCAGCGTGCGTAACGGCCTCGATAGCGCCGGTTTGATCGAGCTGTTTGCCTGGAACGAGACCGACTTCAATGAACGGCTGGCGGGTTCACCGATCCGTCGAATCGGCTTTGAGCGCTGGCTGCGCAACATCGCGGTCGCGCTGGGCAACGCACCGTCGTCTCCCGATATTGCGACCGCACTCGGCGCGCGCCTGGAGCATCCATCCGCGTTGGTGCGCGAGCATGTTGCGTGGGCGCTGGCGCAGCAGAAGACTTAGTCGCTTCGCAACTCCTCGCGCGCGTGGCGAATCACCGACGCGCCCGAACTCAGCGCCAGTCCGGCCAGTACCAGTGCCACCGCAATATCCGGCCAGCCTTGTTCCGTCGCCCATACCCCGGCCGCCGCGCCCATCACCGCCAGGTTGCCCAGCGCGTCGTTGCGCGAGCACAGCCACACTGAGCGCGCCTGCGCGTCGCCCTGGCGATGCGCATACAGCAGTGCCGCCACGCCGACGTTGACCGCCAGTGCCAAGAGGCTCACCCAGCCCATGATGAACGGCTCCGGCACCACGCCGGCCGACCACTGCCAGGCTGACTTGGCGAGCACAAACACGCCGTAGCCCACCATCAGCCAACCCTTCCACAACGCGGTGCGCGAACGCCACACCGGCGCCAGCCCGAGCACGAACAGGGCGACACCGTAGTTGCCGGCGTCGCCCAGAAAGTCGACCGCATCGGCCAGCAGCGACACCGACTGCGCCTTGAAGCTGGCGACGAGTTCGACACCGAACATCAGCGCGTTCAACACCAGCGCAATCCACAGTGCGCGCCGGTAGCGCGGATCGGGCGGAGCCGCGTCGCACACCGAATCGCAAGCGCATCCGCTCATGCCGAATGCCGTCTCAGGTGACCCTGCAGGTAAAATGCCATCTTTCTCATCGTGCCATCCTGCCCCCCATGTCCACGAATGTACATTCCCCCATCGGCGTATTCGATTCCGGCATCGGTGGGCTGACGGTCGTCCGCGCGCTGATGGAACGCCTGCCCTACGAAAACATCGTGTATTTCGGCGACACCGCACGCGTGCCCTACGGTGTGAAATCGGTGGAAACCATCTCCCATTTCACCACCCAGATCGCGCAGTTTCTGCTGGAAAAAGACGTCAAGATGCTGGTCATCGCCTGCAACACCATGGCGGCGGTGGCGGCACAGGTGGTCAAGGACTTGTCGCCGGTGCCGGTGCTGGACGTGATCGACGCGGGCGCGCAGTCGGCGCGCGGCGGCAAGAAAATCGGCGTCATCGCCACCCCCACCACCATCAACAGCAACGCCTACGCGCGCGCCATCCACGACTACGCGCCCGATTCGCGCATCCACTCGCAAGCCTGCGCGCTGTTCGTGCCGCTGGTCGAGGAAGGCTGGCTCGACCACGAAGTCACCCGCCTCACCGCACAGGATTACCTGAAGCCGCTCATGGCCGAACACATCGACACCCTGGTGCTCGGCTGCACCCATTACCCGCTGTTGAAACCGCTGCTGCGCCAGGTCGTGGGCGACGACGTCGCCCTGGTCGATTCCGCCGAAGCCATGGCTGAGCAGGTCGCCAAGCTACTGGCTGAAAAGCATCTCGCCAATCCCGGGCCGGCCCAGCCGCGTTATGACTTCTATGTCACCGACGTGCCGCTACGCTTTCAGACCATCGGCGAACGGTTTTTGGGACGCACGCTGAACAACGTGCATGTGGTGAAGTGGTAAGCATCACCCCAGCATGATCCGCATCAACCCCCAGATCGAACTCGACGAACGCGAAATTCAGGAAGATTTCGTCCGCGCCTCGGGACCGGGCGGGCAAAACGTCAACAAGGTATCGACTGCGGTGCAACTGCGCTTTGACGTGGCCCGCTCGCCCTCGCTGCCCGAGCCGGTGCGCGCACGCCTGGCCATCTTGGCGGGCCGTCGCCTCACCCGTGACGGGGTGCTGATCATCGAAGCCGAACGCTATCGCAGCCAGCGGCGCAACCGCGACGATGCGCTGGAACGTTTGATTGAACTGATTCGTGAAGCCTGCGAAGTCGACAAGCCGCGCCGCCCCACCCGCCCCACGCTGGCCTCGAAGAAACGCCGACTGGAGAGCAAGCAGCGACAGGGGGAAACCAAGAAATTACGGGCGTTGAAACCAGGGCGGGACAGCTGACGGCGTAACCGGGAATCAGTGTCCGGATTGCCCGATCTGATTCTGCGACGGACTCACCCCCGCCGACACCAGATAATCGCGCACATTGCGCAGTTCCTGTTTGGTGCAGGTATTGCTGTTGTGCGGACGGTGCAAGAACCCTTCCACGTCATTCAATACCACGCGAAAACTGGCACCGTGGTGCGGCTCAACTTTGGCGCCCAGATGCGTCAGCATCGACTCCACCTCGCGCCAGTGAACATTCGCGCTCACCGGCCCTTCGAAAATGGTATGCAGCAGACTCTCGTGTTTGTGGCTCATATTGCCTCCCATTCAGCATCCATTTCCAGAATAGGGCTTAAATCGCCACCGCGCGAATCGTGTTAGTCCATTTCGTCGATCCACGCCATCTGGATCGCTTCGAGGATTTTTTCGCCGGAGTGCTCGGGGGCATCGTCGAACTCGGGCAATTCCATCACCCAGCGGTGCAGATCGGTAAAACGGATCGTGCGCGGATCAATTTCGGGATGGGCTTCGGAAAGCTCGATCGCAATGTCGAGGGTGTCGGTCCACTTCATGTCAATGTCCTTCTTTCACCATGTTGATGGTGTACTTGGGGATTTCGATGACCAGGTCGGCTGCGTTCACGCGTGCCTGGCACGACAGGCGCGATTGCGGCTCCAGACCCCAGGCCTTGTCGAGCAGATCGTCTTCTTCTTCGGTGGAGGCCGCCAAAGAATTGAAGCCTTCGCGCACGATGACATGGCAGGTGGTGCAGGCGCAGGATTTCTCGCAGGCGTGCTCGATCTCGATGCCGTTGGCAAGCAAGGTATCACACAGGGTGTCACCGGATTTGGCGTCGATCACGGCGCCCTCTGGGCAGAGTTCGACGTGGGGCAGTACGATCAGTTGGGGCATGGTTTCTTAATAAACGACTCAGTTAAATGCGGTCAGGCCGCCCGGGCGTGCTGACTGGGCAATGCTTTTAACACACCGTCCCAGAAAAGCAACCGGGCATTGACGGCAGCCTCCGCTGCGGCCTCGGCTTCACGCCATTTGCCGGCATCGTCGCCACACAAGGCAGCCAGCAGACGCAGCGACATCGGCGCATGAAAATCCTCGTCCAGATGGACATGGCGGTTGAGGTAGTAATGAAAGCTCGGCGCTTGCGCTTCCGTCACTGCCATGCGCGACAGAAAGGCGCGGAACATCGACGGGATCACATGCTCGCGTCCGAGCGCCAGCGCGGCGGCTACGCGATGCGACTTGCCACTGGCGAGAAAATCAAAGGTGGTGCGGGTAAACGCGGCGGATGGCGCCGGGGCCAAACCTGCGTCGAGCGCCGCAGCGATTCCCAGCTTGGCCACGATCTGAACAAAGCGCGTCGGCGTGTCGGCATCGGCGCCGATTTCGCGCATGGCTGCGAGATACAGCATGTAGTGGCTGGTATGGCCGTCCTGGCCCGGCAGTGCGATGTCGGTTTCCTCTTCCAGCACCAGTTCGTTGATGAAGCGCTGCACCGACGCATCGCCGCCGGGGGTCCACGGCCAGCGTGCGGGTGCGATTTCGTTTTGCAGGTATTTGATCAGCGACATGAAGTCCCACACCGAATAGACATGGTGCTGCATGAAGACCTGCAGATCGTCGAGGGTCTGGACGGCCGCGTAGATCGGATGGGCTTCGAGCCGCTCGCGCAGCGTCTCAATAAAGGCGTCGTTCAACATGGGGGTCAACCCGCTCAACCAAAGGTTTCCAGTTTTTGCCCGGCCATCGCGCGCCGCACATTCTGGTCCATGCGGCGCTGGGCAAAATCAGTGGTGACCGTGTTCAGCGCTTCGATGCCGCGCTTGATGGCCAGATGATCGGAACCGCTCAGCAACTGTTCAAGCGTACCAATACTGGCTTCAATCGCGGCGGTTTCAGTGGCATCGAGCAGCGCGCCATCGTCCTGCATCGCAGCGCGAGTGGCGGCAATCAAACCCTTCGCATCGACGATCTGCTCGTTTAGCGCACGCGCGAACATATCGTCCTTGGCGTGGGTGAAAGCGTCTTTCAGCATCCGTGTGATGTCGTCGTCACCCAGGCCATACGAGGGTTTCACCACCACACTGGCCTCGACGCCCGTGCTTTGCTCACGCGCGGAGACCGCCAGCAAACCGTCGGCATCGACCTGGAAGGTGACGCGAATGCGCGCAGCCCCTGCAACCATCGGCGGAATGCCGCGCAATTCAAAGCGCGCCAGCGAGCGGCAGTCGGCTGCGAGTTCGCGTTCGCCTTGCAGCACATGCACGCTCATCGCGGTCTGGCCGTCCTTGAACGTGGTGAATTCCTGCGCGCGTGCGGTGGGGATGGTGGTATTGCGCGGAATGACTTTCTCGGTCAGTCCACCCATGGTTTCGAGTCCCAGCGACAGCGGAATCACGTCGAGCAGCAGCCAGTCGTCGCCTGCCCGGTTGCCCGCCAGCACGTCGGCCTGCATCGCCGCGCCCAGCGCAACGACCTTGTCGGCGTCCAGGTTGGTGAGCGGCGTCTGCTTGAAGAATTCGGCCACCGCCTGGCGCACGCATGGCATCCGGGTGGAGCCGCCAACCATCACCACGCCTTTCACCTCATCCACGGCCAGGCCTGCATCGCGCAGCGCCTTGCGGGTGGGGGCCAGGGTTTTATTCAGCAGGCTGGCCGTCATGGCATTGAATTCAGCCTGGGTCAGCGTCGCATCCATCATTTCGCCGGTGGACAGCACAGTGGTCACGCGAACTTCGAAATGTTCGGTGAGCGCTTCCTTGGCGTCGCGCGCCTTGGTCAGCAACAGCCGCATATCGCTCGCCGACAGGGGCTGGAAGCGGCCTTTTTCGACCATCCAGCAGAACACGCGCTGGTCGAAATCGTCGCCGCCGAGCGCCGAGTCGCCATTGGTGGCGAGCACTTCGAACACGCCTTTGGACAGTTTCAGGATGGAGATATCGAAGGTGCCGCCACCCAGGTCATACACGGCATACACGCCTTCGGATGCGTTATCGAGGCCATAGGCAATCGCGGCGGCAGTGGGTTCGTTCAATAGGCGCAGGACGTTGAGCCCCGCCAGTTGCGCGGCGTCCTTGGTCGCCTGGCGCTGGGCGTCGTCGAAATACGCCGGAACGGTGATCACCGCGCCGACCAGTTCGCCACCGAGCGCGGCTTCAGCGCGCGCACGCAATACCTTCAGAATTTCTGCCGAGACCTCGACCGGGCTTTTGATCCCGGCAACCGTCTTGATCTGCACCATGCCCGGCGCATCGACAAAGTGATACGGCAAACTGGAGGCATCGTCGATATCCGGCAGCCCGCGTCCCATGAAGCGTTTGACCGACATCAGGGTGTTGTGTGGATCCAGGCTTTGCGCCTGCTGGGCGGAATAGCCTACCTCCACCGAACCATTGGCGTGATAGCGCACCACCGACGGCAACAAGGCATGGCCTTCAGCGTCGTCAAGGATGGTTGCCAGGCCAGAGCGCACACAGGCGACCAGTGAATTGGTCGTACCCAGATCGATGCCAACCGCCAGCCGGTGCTGGTGCGGCGCAGTGGACATGCCGGGTTCGGAAATCTGCAACAGAGCCATGCCTAGCCTTCGAGTTCTTCGTACACATCGCCGACTTCGCCGATGAGTTTGTCCATGAAACGCAATTGGCGCACGGCTTCGCGCGCGCCCTCAAAATCCTGTTTTGCATCGAGCAGTTCGACCAGCTGTGTCTCGATCCGGCGGTGGGCAAGGCGCAACTCATCTGTCAGCGCATCGAGCGCAGCCACGCTTTTGGCGACGCGTGCGTCGTCTATCGCCTCGCGCCATTCCATCTGCTGCATCAGGAAAGCAGGCGCCATCTGCGTGTTATGGGCGTCGAGCGCATCGATCCCCTGCAACTGCAGCAGGTACACGCCGCGATCAACCGGGTGTTTCAGGGTGCGATACGCTTCGTTTGCCCGGGTCGCCCATTGCATGGCGACGCGCTGCTCGGCTTCGGGCTGTGCCGCAAAACGGTCCGGATGGACCGTGTTTTGCAGTTCACGATAAGCCGTGTCGAGTTGGTCACGATCCAACGCATAGGTCGGCGGCAAGCCAAATAGCGCAAAGTGGGTTTGGGTGAAGTCCATTGTCAGGAGTCAGGATCCAGGGGTCACGATTCAGGGGGCTTTATGCTGAGCGATTTTTATTGGCGCGGCCAAAGGCCGCACAAAAACCCTGAACCTTGGCCTCTGAATCCTGACCCCTGCCAATCAAACGTTAAACGATTCCCCGCAGCCGCACTCGTTCTTCACGTTCGGGTTGTTGAACTTGAAGCCTTCGTTCAAGCCTTCGCGTGAATAATCGAGTTCGGTGCCGTCGATATAGGCCAGACTTTTCGGATCGACGAACACGGTGACGCCAAAGCTGGTAAACACCTCGTCACCTTCCGGCACTTCGTCGGCAAACTCCAGCTTGTACGCCATGCCGGAGCAGCCCGTGGTGCGCACACCGAGACGGATGCCAACACCCTTGCCGCGTTTGGTCAGATAGTTCGTGACGTGTTGCGCTGCGCGCTCGGACAGAGTGACCGCCATGATGCTTACACCAGTCCCTTTTTCTGCTTGTAATCGGCGACCGCAGCCTTGATGGCGTCTTCGGCCAGAATCGAGCAGTGGATCTTGACCGGCGGCAGCGCAAGCTCCTCGGCAATCGCCGTGTTCTTGATTTCCATCGCCTGATCAAGCGTCTTGCCCTTGACCCATTCGGTCACCAGCGAGCTCGATGCAATCGCCGAACCGCAACCGTAGGTCTTGAACTTGGCATCCTCGATGCGGCCATCGGCCCCCACCTTGATTTGCAGCTTCATCACGTCGCCGCAGGCGGGCGCGCCCACCATGCCGGTCCCCACGCCTTCGTCGTCCTTGGTGAACGAGCCGACGTTGCGGGGGTTTTCGTAATGGTCGAGTACTTTTTCGCTATAAGACATGGTGGTTCTCCTTCAAACTTGATCTAACAAACCCTGACTAAACAGATCATTACGCAGCAAGTTGCATCGTATTGATCAATGTGCGGCCCACTGAACGGAATTCAGGTCGACGCCTTCCTTGAACATTTCCCACAGCGGGGACAGTTCACGCAGCTTGCCGATTTTCTCGTGCAGCAGCTTGATGGCGTAATCCACTTCTGCCTCGGTCGTAAAACGGCCAATCGAGAAACGGATCGAGCTGTGCGCGAGTTCGTCGCTGCGGCCCAGGGCGCGCAGCACGTAGGATGGCTCCAGGCTGGCCGACGTACAGGCCGAACCGCTTGATACGGCCAGATCCTTGATCGCCATGATGAGCGACTCGCCTTCGACGAAATTGAAGCTGACGTTCAGGTTGTGCGGCACCCGGTGCTCGTAATCACCGTTCAGATGCAGTTCTTCGATGTCCTTCAGGCCTTCGTACAAACGGTCGCGCAGCATGCGGATGCGCTCGTTCTCGGTCGCCATTTCTTCGCGGGCGATGCGGAAAGCTTCGCCCATGCCGACGATCTGGTGCGTCGCCAGCGTGCCCGAACGCATCCCGCGCTCGTGGCCACCACCGTGCATCTGCGCTTCCAGACGAACCCGTGGCTTGCGCCGCACATACAGCGCGCCGATGCCCTTGGGACCGTAGGTTTTGTGCGCCGAAAACGACATCAGATCGACCGGCAGCTTGGCCAGATTGATCGGCATCTTGCCGGTTGCCTGCGCCGCATCGACATGGAACAGCACGCCTTTTTCACGGCAGATGTTGCCGATCGCCTCAAGATCCTGGATCACGCCGATTTCGTTGTTGACCGCCATTACCGACACCAGCACGGTGTCGGGGCGAATCGCAGCACGCAGCACGTCCAGGTCGAGCAGACCGTTTTCCAGCACATTCAGATAGGTCGCTTCAAAACCTTGGCGCTCCATTTCACGCACTGGATCAAGCACCGCTTTGTGTTCGGTGCGCACGGTGATGATGTGCTTGCCCTTGGTGCCGGCGTAGAAATGCGCCGCGCCCTTGATCGCCAGATTGTTCGATTCAGTCGCGCCGGAGGTGAAGACGATTTCTTTCGGATCCGCTCCAACCAGTGCGGCGATCTGGGCACGCGCCTCTTCAACCGCCTTGTCTGCCGTCCATCCATACGGATGTGAACGTGACGCCGGGTTGCCGAACTCTTCGGTCAGATAAGGAATCATTTTGGCGGCCACGCGCGGGTCAACCGGGGTGGTGGCGGAATAGTCAAAATACAGTGGTTTCATTGAGATAGCCTTGTTTCTTAATCTGATATCAAGCCGCCAGCGGCGTCATCTTGGACGCACGACGATCCTGCATGACTTTTTCCTTGCACGCATCCTGCTTGGCGACCAGTGTCGCGAGCGAGACGTTGCCCAGATAATCATAAATATGGGCATTGAGCCCCATCCACAAGTCATGCGTCAGGCAGCGGTGCTCATCGTGGCAATTTTCTTTGCCGCCGCACTGGGTGGCGTCGATCGGTTCATCCACTGCGCGAATGATGTCGGCAACAGTGATGTTGTTCAAGGTTCGGGCAAGATAATAGCCACCGCCGGGACCGCGCACGCTTTCCACCAGTTCATGGCGGCGCAGGCGGCTGAAGAGCTGTTCCAGATAGGACAGGGAAATATCCTGGCGCTCACTGATGCCAGCCAGCGTGACTGGATTCTTGCCGCCACGCAGCGCCAGATCCAGCATCGCGGTCACAGCAAAACGACCTTTTGTGGTCAACCTCATATTCGCTTCTCCTGAAAGACACCCGGGTTATTAATTCCCGAGCGATTCACTCAACTATTCCTTACCTTACTGTTTTAGTCAACTATTTTGTTCAGATAACTGGCATCGAAATCATCCGGCTTATCCTGCCCGGCGGGCATTTCCGCGCCGAGCTTGCGTAGCTGCGCAAGAATCCGCTCCAGCCGTTCGTCGATATGGGCGGAGTGATCAATCAGGCCATGAATCGCCTTCACCACCGGATCGTTCATGTCGGCCGAAATGGCGTAAGCCGAAAAACCCAGTTTTTCGGCTTGCTGCCCCAGATTGGCCATCTGCTGCTGACGCTGCTTTTCCGTTTCGCTGTCGAGAATGCGGGCAGGAATGCCCACCGCCGTCGCATTGTCCGGCACCGCTTTCACCACCACCGCGTTGGAGCCGATACGCGCGTTGGCGCCAATGATGATGGGACCGAGGATTTTGGCGCCCGCCCCCACCACCACGCCCGGCTTCAGGGTCGGATGGCGCTTGCCCTTGTCCCACGAGGTACCGCCCAGCGTGACGCCGTGATACAGCGTGCAATCGTCGCCAATTTCCGCCGTCTCGCCCACCACCACACCCATGCCGTGATCGATAAACACGCGGCGGCCGATAGTGGCTCCCGGGTGAATTTCAATGCCGGTGAGCCAACGCCCCATATGCGAAATAAAGCGCGCCAGCCATTTAAACCGCTTGAGCCACAGCCAGTGCGCCAGCCGGTGGATGACGATGGCATGAAAACCGGGATACAGGGTGACCACTTCAAACGTCGAACGCGCTGCCGGGTCACGGTCGAACACGACGGCAATGTCTTCCTTGAATTGGCTGAAAAGGCTCATGCGTTGAAGGATGCTATTTCCGAGTAATTTAGTCAACTATTCCGTGCCAGAATGTCCGGCCTTGCGCGCGCCCCGTTTGGCCGCCTGCGCTGCAGTCAAAATTCCGCGCAGGATATTCACTTCTTCTTTCGCCAGCCGGGTGCGCGCAAACAACCAGCGCAGCTTCAGCATCAATTTCCCAGGCGAGCCGTGGTTCAGGAAATCCAGCTCGATCAAGGCGGTTTCAAGGTGCGCGTAGAACCGCTCGACCTCATCTCCCGTTGCGGCATCCAGTTCGGGCTGCGGCCAGACCGGATGGCCCAGCCAGGCCTGGCGGATTTCATAACTCAGCACCTGCACCGCCGCCGCCAGATTGAGCGAGCTGTAATCCGGATTGGCGGCGATCGTCACCAGCCCCTGACACAGGCTTAGTTCCTCGTTCGACATGCCGCTGGTTTCGTTGCCGAATACCAGCGCCACCGGCGCGGCCTGCGCTTCGGTCAGCAAGCGGGTAGCGGCCTCGGGCGGGGTCATCACCCCGGTCACGATATCGCGGCGGCGCGCCGACACGCCCAGCACCAGCGTGGTATCGGCGAGCGCTTCTTCCAGCGTGGCACACACCCGGGCCTGCGCCAGCAGGTCGGTCGCCCCCGCTGCCATTGCATCGGCCTGGCTATTGGGAAATACGGCGGGACTGACCAGATAAAGCTGCGACAAGCCCATCGTCTTCATCGCCCGCATCGCCGCGCCGATATTGCCGGGATGGCTGGTGTGCGACAGCACGATACGAATATTGTCGAGAAGTTTTGGGTTAGATAGCGTCATACATCTAGTAAAATGGAGGCTCGTTCTTTGAATTTGTAGCCAGACATCATGCATCCCATGCTCAATACAGCGGTGAAAGCCGCTCGCAAAGCGGGGGCGATCATCAATCGCGCCTCGCTCGACCTCGACCAGCTCACCGTACGGAGCAAACAGGATCGCGATTACGTCAGCGAAGTCGACCAGACGGCCGAACGCGCCATTATCGAAACCCTGCTCGACGCCTATCCGAACCACGGGATTTTAGCAGAGGAGTCTGGCGTAACCGAAGCCAAGAACAACGAGGACTATCAGTGGATCATCGATCCGCTCGACGGCACCACCAATTTTCTTCACGGCCTGCAGCAATATTCGGTCTCGATCGCGCTCAAGCAAAAAGGCCAGATCACCCAGGCCGTGGTCTATGACCCCGCACGTAACGAACTTTTCACCGCCACGCGCGGCCGCGGCGCCTACCTGAACGAGCGCCGCATCCGCGCCAGCATGCGCAACAAACTCGCCGAATGCCTGATCGGCACCGGCTTCCCCTACACCGACTTCCGCTTCGCCGACGCCTACCTCGGCATGTTCCGCGACATGATGCACGCCACCTCCGGCCTGCGCCGACCCGGTTCCGCCGCGCTCGACCTCTGCTACGTCGGCTGCGGCCGCTACGACGGCTTCTGGGAAATGCACCTGAAGCCCTGGGACCTCGCTGCCGGCAGCCTGATCGCGCAGGAGTCCGGCGCATTCGTCGGCAACTTTGTCGGCAACGAAGGCTTTCTCGACTCCGGCAACATCGTCGCCGCCACGCCGAAAATATTCGCGCAGATGCTGCAAATCATTGCCCCGCATTTGCCGCCTGAACTGAAAGTCTAAACAACCACCCCGTTCGTCCATGTCCAGCAGCAAGGAAACCGCCGCCCATACGCCGATGATGGTCCAGTACCTCGGCATCAAGGCGCAAAACCCGGACATGCTGCTGTTCTACCGCATGGGCGATTTTTACGAACTGTTTTTCGACGATGCCGAAAAAGCGTCGCGGCTGCTCAACATCACCCTCACCACGCGTGGCGCGTCGGCGGGCGCGCCGATCAAGATGGCCGGGGTGCCCTACCACAGCGCCGAACAGTATCTGGCGCGGCTGCTGAAGCTGGGCGAATCGGTGGTGATCGCCGAGCAGATTGGCGACCCGGCCACCAGCAAGGGCCCGGTCGAACGCCAGGTGGCACGCATCGTCACACCGGGTACGCTGACCGATTCGGGCCTCTTGGACGAAACCTGCGACACCCTGATTCTCGCGATCGCTCCCGACGCTGAAAGCGTCGGCGTCGCCTGGCTGAACCTGGCTGCCGGCCGGTTTCAGGTCAGCGAAATCCACGCCAGCGCCCTGCCCGCCTTGCTGGCGCGCGTGCGCCCGGCCGAGATCCTCGCGCCCGATGACTTCGCCCTGAGCGGCGCACCCTGCGCGGTGCGCCGCCTCGCGCCGTGGCAGTTCGACGCCGACAGTGCGCACACCCGGCTGGCACAGCAATTCGACAGCCGTGACCTCAGCGGATTCGGCGTGGCCGACTTGCCGCGTGCGCTGGCAGCGGCGGGCGCGCTGCTCGATTACATCCAGACCACGCAGCGCACCGCGCTGCCGCATATTCAG
>JAAPAA010000202.1 GCA_012274165.1 Thiobacillaceae bacterium | reverse complement strand
GGCGTAGGCGGTGTCGATCAGGTCGTCGCTGACGTCGTGGGAGACGTACGCGAACCCGGTGCGGAGCGAGCGGACCAGGCCATCGACCACCGCCTTGCGGGCGGTGGCGTCCGGCAGGTAATGCGACAGGTCGGAGCTGATGACGATCAGCGTCTCGTCGCCGCCCCACACGGTTTCCAGCACTTCGGCCACCTCGGCCGCAGTCGCCTCGCCCACCGCCAGCGGCAGCAGCTGGAAATCGCCCAGTACCTGCTGCAGAAAAGGCAGCTGCACTTCCAGCGAATGCTCCAGCTGGTGCGCTGCTGCGCTAGTCGTCACCTGCGGCAGGCCGGCCAGTTGCTGCATGCCCGCGCGGTCCAGCTGTACGTCGCCGAGCGGCGTCGCAAAGCGCTCCGCCTCGGGCAGTGCCAACCCTCGAACATAAACGCGATGGGTGGGGCCGAGCAGCACCACCCGGCGAATGCGCCCACGCAGCTCAGCCAGCCGCGCATAGGCGGTGGCGGCGACCGCACCCGAATAGATATAGCCGGCATGCGGCACGATCAGCGCCTTGAGCGCGCGCAACGGCGTGGCTGATCTGGCATTCGCCAGCAGGTCCGTAAGGGTGTGTTTGAGTTCGGCCGGGTTGTCCGGGTAGAACAATCCCGCAACGGCAGCGGGTCGGGTGGCAGGCATGTGGTATGTCCCATTCAATGCATTCAATCAACCCACTAGATGTAGGGGAATCGTGCGTTTTCAAGTCCCCGGCAAAAGGGATACCGCGTCAGTCCACTTGCGATTTGCCTGCCTGTCCCGACCAAGCCCATTTGAACAACCCGAACCCCCCTATTCCAGCTACGCTGGCGGCGAACGCCAGCAGCACATCGTTCAGGTGCAGATAGGTGAAGCCGAACAACTCGCGCAGACCCGGCACGTAGAGCACAAACACCAGGAAGCCGAGCGTGCCCCCCATCACCCACCACAACGCGGGATTCGGCGTGCGCAGCGAGGCCAGCAGACTGCCCGACCCGGTGCGGTTGGCCAGAATCAGCCCCAGATTGCCGATCACCAGAGTGGTAAAGGTCAGCGCACGCACTTCGTCGGCTTCCCGCCCCAGTTGCAGCGCGATGGCGTACACCGCGGCCACGGCAAGCAACAGGGTTGCGCCTTGCAGCAGCGACAGCAGCAGGGTGCGCAGGCTGAACAGGGGGGCATCCACTCGGCGCGGCGGCCGCCTCATGCTGTTGGGTTCTTCCGGCTCGGCTTCGAATACGATCGAACAGGCAGGATCGATGATGAGTTCCAGAAACACGATATGCACCGGCGCGAGCACCAGCGGCAGCCCGAACAGCAGCGGCAACACGGCCATGCCGGCTATCGGCACGTGCACCGCGAGAATGTAGGCCATCGCCTTGTGCAAATTATCGAAAATGCGCCGCCCCAGGCGGATGGCATCGACGATGGTGGCAAAGTCGTCGTCCAGCAAAACCAGCGAGGACGCCTCGCGCGCGACGTCGGTGCCGCGCCCGCCCATGGCAATGCCGATGTGGGCGGCCTTGAGCGCGGGCGCATCGTTTACGCCGTCGCCGGTCATCGCCACCACTTCGCCATTGGCCTTGAAAGCCTGCACCAGGCGCAATTTCTGTTCCGGTACCACGCGTGCGAATACATGGGTGGACTTGAGCCGTTGCCGTAACTCACTGTCGGCAAGCGCGTCAATCTCCGGTCCTGTCAGGATGCCTCCGGCCAGATCGATCCCGGCCTCACGTGCAATCGCCTCGGCCGTACCGGGATAGTCGCCGGTGATCATCGCCACCCGCATGCCGGCCCGGCGCGCCACGCGGATCGCCTCCGGCACCCGTGGCCGCACGGGATCGGTCAGCGCAATCATGCCGAGAAAAACAAACGGAAAATCATGCTGCTGCGGCGGCAGCGTTGCGCCTTCGAACGTCGCCCTGGCGACGGCCAGCACGCGCAGGCCTTGTCCAGCCAGGCGGTTCGCCTGCCCCGCGATGAGCGCAGTGTCTGCCGCGGACAGGTGGCACAAATCGGCGATGGCTTCTGGCGCACCTTTGGCGGCCACCACGTATTCTTCGCGCTGGGTGGCCTGCCAGCCATGCGTCATGGCGAGCATGTCGCGGCTCAGCGGATAGTGCTGCACCAGCGTCCAGTCGTCGTGCAGGTGCTCGGTCCCGGCAAGATAATGATCGGCAAGACGACGAAAGGCTTGCTCCATCGGGTCGAACGGGTCGACCAGACTTGCCAGCACACTGAATTCGACCAGTTCGTGAAAACGCTCGGGCAGTTCATTCGCCTGCGCGTAATCGACAGCGTAGCGTTCATCCTGCACTACCAGCTGCGTCACCGTCATGCGGTTTTCGGTGATGGTGCCGGTCTTGTCCGCGCACAAAATGGTGGCGGCGCCGAGGGTCTCCAGCGCCGGGATGCGCCGCGTCAGCACATGACTGCGCGAAATGCGCCACGCCCCCAGCGCGAGGAAAACCGTGAGCACCACCAGAAATTCCTGCGGCAGCAGGGAAATGGCGAGCGTGATGCCGGCGAGCAGGGCATCGAGCCAGCTGCCCCGGGTGAGGCCATACAGCACCACCACCACACCGCACAAAATGACACCCAGCCCGGCAAACGCCCACATCATCCGGCGCATCTGGCGCTGCACCGGGCTGGGTTCGGGACGCAGGGTTTGCAGTGACTTGCCGATCCGGCCGATCTCGGTGCGCGGCCCGGTGGCGGTCACCCGCGCAATGCCCTGCCCCTGCACCACGAGCGTGCCGGAATAGACCAGCGGCAAATCGTCGCCACCTGGCCGCAGCGTGGCCGGCTGGCCGTCACCTGCTGCCTTGCGCACCGGTGCCGCTTCGCCAGTCAGCAGCGATTCATCGACGAGCAAACCATTGCACATCAGCAGCCACGCATCTGCCGGCACGCGGTCGCCCTCGGCAATCATCACGATGTCGTCGCGCACTACCTCGCGCCCGGCGATGCGCTGCTTGTCACCATCGCGCAGCACCAGCGCACGCGGGCTGCTCAAGTCGCGCAGTGCTTGCAGGACGTGCTCGGTCTTGTGCGACTGATAGAAGGTGATGCCCATCACCACGGCCACGAAGAACAGCAGCATCAGGGCTTCGTGCGGATCGCCCAGCATCAGGTAGACGCCGGCTGCGACGATGAGCAGCAGAAACATCGGCTCGCTGGCCACTTCGCGAATAATCGCCAGCGTGCCGTGCGGCTCGCCATCGGGTAACGCGTTCGCCCCCTCCGCTACCAGCCTCTCACGCGCACGCTCTGCCGTCAGGCCCTGGAAGGCCGGTGGCTCAGCGGAAGCACGCTCATTCGCCGCAGATGTTTGTTCCAGCATACGGGAATCCTACTCTGCAATGACCTGCCTGGAGGCGGTCTGGCCGCCAGCGCAAACCAGATCGCCATCCATGCAGCCTGAACCTATACTGGCGACATCGAAGCCGAGCGCATCCCTATGTCTTCCCTGCCCGATCACCCCGGATTTCTGCCGCTGGCGCAACTGCCTTCCCTCGTGGCCCAGCTGATGGCCGGTGGCTATCAATGCCTGGGACCGGCGGTGGAAAACGGGGCCATCGTCATGCGCCCGCTCGATGCATCCGATGGCTTGCAGCGTGGCTTACAAGCCGAGCAGGCGCCGGGACATTACCGGCTGACACAGGATCCTCACAACCGCTATTTCGCCTGGGCGAACGGGCCGCAGGCCATCAAGCCGCATCTGTTCGCGCCGCGGGAATCGCTGTGGCGAACCCAGCGCAACGAACAGGGTCGGCTGCAATTCATCGCGGTCGAGCCGCCGGCGCCCATGCTGGCGATGATCGGCGTGCGCGCCTGCGATCTGGCCGCGCTGGCCTTGCAGGATGCGCATTTTTTGCGCGGCACTCAGCCCGATGCCCACTATGCGCGACGGCGCGAACAACTGTTTCTGGTGGCGGTGCAATGCGCCGAGCCGGGGGCGACGTGTTTTTGCGCGTCCACCGGCGATGGCCCGACCCCGACCACAGGCTACGATCTGGCGCTGACCGAACTGGCGGAGGGTTTTGTCACCGTGGCGGGCAGTGCAAAGGGCGCGGCCGTGCTCAACGCAATGAATCTTGCGCCCGCCACTTCGCAGCAGATCGACGCTGCTCGCCAGCAGGGGCAGGCAGCCGCTGCCGCTCAGACCCGCAGCCTGCCCGGCCGCAATCTGCGCGATACGCTGATGAGCCGGCTGGAACATCCGCACTGGGAAGAGGTGGCCGCGCGCTGCCTCGCCTGCGGCAATTGCACGGCGGTGTGCCCGACCTGTTTTTGCCACGCCGAAATAGACGAGCCCAGCCTCGACGGCCAGAGCAGTGAGCATGTCCGCATGTGGGATTCCTGCTTTGGCGAGACGCACGGCCATCTGCACGGATTCAATGTGCGGCCGGACATCCGCAGCCGTTACCGCCAGTGGCTCACCCACAAGCTGGCCACCTGGCACGACCAGTACGGCCGCAGCGGCTGTGTCGGCTGCGGCCGCTGCATCGCCTGGTGTCCGGCGGAAATCGATATCACCGAAGAAGTCGCCGCGCTCGCCAACCCGGAGGCCCAGCCATGAACGCACCTGCCCTATCCCAGGCGCGCCTGCCGCTGGAGGCCATTGTGGTGGAACGCACGCAGGAGTCGCCCACCATCTTCACCCTGCGCCTGCGCCTCAACGATACAGCCGCACAGGCGGCTTACCGCTTCGCGCCGGGGCAGTTCAACATGCTGTACCTGGCTGGCGTGGGCGAGGTGCCGATTTCCATCATGTCCGACCCCGAGGATCGCGACGGCATCGGCCACACCATCCGGGCGCTGGGACGCGTCACCAAGGGACTGGCTGCATTGCAGCCGGGCGACAGCGTGGGGCTGCGCGGGCCCTACGGCCGCGGCTGGCCGCTGCAGGAAGTGAGCGGATGCGACATCGTGCTGGTGACCGGCGGGCTCGGCTGCGCGCCGGTGGTGTCGGTCATTCACTACATCCTCAAGCGGCGCGAACGCTTCGGCAAACTGGTCATCATCCAAGGCGTGAGGCACGCCGAGGATCTGATCTGGCGCGAGCAGTACGAACGCTGGGCGAAACTGCCGGATACCCAGGTACTGGTGGCGGCGAGCGAAGGTGCGGCGTTCTGGCCCTGGCATGTCGGGCGCGTGACGGAGTTGTTCGAACTGGCACAATTCAATCCGGCATGCGCCGTGGCGATGATGTGCGGGCCGGAAGGCATGATGCGCACCAGCGCCGACAATCTGCTGCAACGCGGCGTGCCCGAATCGCGCCTCTACCTCAGCATGGAGCGCAACATGCAGTGTGCGGTGGGGCGCTGTGGCCATTGCCAGTTCGGTGGTGCGTTTGTCTGCCGTGATGGCCCTGTGTTCGATTGGGGCCAGGTGAAATCCTTGCTGGCACACCGGGGGTTTTGATGATGAACACGCCAAAAGTCAACCCCGCCAAGCCACGCGTGGCAGTCCACAAGTTCAGTTCCTGCGATGGCTGCCAGTTGGCCCTGCTCAATCTTGGCGAGGATTTGCTCACGCTCGCCGAGCGGGTTGATCTGGTGCATTTCGCCGAAGCCGGCGCGCTGGATCCGGATACCGATATCGACGTTGCATTTGTCGAAGGCAGCGTGTCGACCCCGGAAGATATCGAACGCATCCAGCACATCCGCCAGCACAGCCGCGTGCTGATTGCCATCGGCGCGTGCGCCACATCGGGCGGCATCCAGGCGTTGCGTAACGGCCCCCACAGTGGCGAATGGATTGCGCAGATTTATGCCCATCCCGAGGCTATCTCCAGCCTGCAGCACTCCACCCCAATCGCCCGTCACGTCAAAGTCGATTTCGAACTATGGGGTTGCCCGGTCAACAGCCAGCAGATGCTGGCGGTGATCAATTCCCTGCTGCTCGGCGTAACGCCGCGCGACAACGCCGACAAGGTCTGCACCGAGTGCAAGCGGCGCAATCTGACCTGCGTGATGGTCAGCCGCGGCGTGCCCTGCATGGGGCCGGTGACGCGTGCCGGCTGCGGCGCGCTGTGCCCAAGTCTCGGCCGCGACTGCTACGGCTGTTATGGCCCGGCCGAGAACGCCAATACCGACTCCCTCACAGCGCAGTTCGCTCGCCAGGGCCTCACGCCACAGGCCATCATGCAGCGCTTCCAGTCGATCAACAGCCAGGCGCCGGTGTTCCTGGCGGCAGCGGACAAGTTCAAGGCACAGCGCGATGAGTGAACAGAAACGCACCGTCTCGATCCACGTGCCCGTGCTGACCCGGGTGGAGGGCGAAGGCGCGCTCGATTTGCGCATCGACAACGGCGAAATTGCCGAACTGCGCCTGCGCATTTTCGAACCGCCGCGTTACTTCGAAAAATTCCTGGAAGGCCACCACCACACTGAAATCCCCGACATGGTGGCGCGCATCTGCGGCATCTGCCCGGTGGCGTATCAGGTCACCGCCGCGCAGGCACTGGAGAAACTGTTCGGCGTCGAGCTCGACCAGTGGGCGCGTGACATGCGCCGGGTGTTTTACTGCGGCGAATGGATCCAGAGCCACAGCCTGCACATCCACCTGTTGGCCGCGCCGGATTTTTTCGGCTGCAACAGCGCCATCGAACTGGCGCGCATTGCGCCGGACGCAGTGCGCCGCGGGCTGCGGATTCAGGCCTTGGGCAACGAATTGATGGACTTGTTTGGCGCGCGTTCGGTGCATCCGGTGGGGGTGCGGATCGGAGGTTTCCATGGCGCACCTGCACCCGCCCGCATCAACGCCATCCGCGACAAGCTGCGCGCCGCGCTGCCGGAGGCCGAGGCATTGATCCGCTGGACGGCCAGCATTGCGGTGCCGCAGGACGACCAGCCCTTTCTCTCGGTCGCGATGCAGCACCCTACCGACTACGCCATCGAAACCGGCGCCATCGGCGTCAGCGACGGACTGCGCATCGAAGCGGATGCCTTTGACGCCCACTTTGCCGAACGCCATGAACCCCACTCCACCGCGCTGTTTTGCAGCTATCAGCAGCAGCCTTATCTGGTCGGCCCGCTCGCGCGCCTGAACCTCAACCACGCGCGCCTGCCCGATGCGGTCAAGGCCCTGCTGGCCGAAACGGGGTTGGCGCTGCCCAGCCGCAACCTGTTCCACAGCCTGGTGGCGCGCGCGGTGGAAATCCTGCTGGCGCTGCACGAAGCGCTGCGCCTGCTCGACGGTTACCGCGTGCCGGACTCGCCGTGGGTGCCGGTCACCGCGCGTGCCGGGGTGACCACCGGCTGCACCGAGGCACCGCGCGGCCTGCTGTGGCATCGCTACGAAATGGACGACGACGGCCGCGTGGTCAACGCACGCATCGTGCCGCCGACCAGCCAGAACCAGGGGCGCATCGAGGAAGACCTGCGGCTGTCGCTGCTCAACTTCGGGCTCGACCAGCCCGACGATGCGCTGCGCCTGCACTGCGAACAAGTCATCCGCAACTACGACCCCTGCATTTCCTGCGCCACCCATTTTCTGCGGCTGAACGTCGAGCGGACGTGATTGCGGTGCGCATCCTCGGCATCGGTTCGCCGTCGGGCGACGACCAGGCCGGCTGGCTGGCCGTCGATGCCTTGCTGGCAGAGGGGATGCAATCCACGGGAATAGACATTCAAAAGCTGGACCGTCCGGGCGTAAATCTCATCCCCCTGCTGGACGACGCGGCCTGGGTCATCCTGATCGATGCCATGCAAAGCCATGAGCCAATCGGCCACATCCGGCATTTTGGCGCGGATGACTGGCCCGCCTACCGCCATGGATTGTCCAGCCACGGACTCGGCGTGCTCGATGCCATGGCGCTGGCGCGCGAACTGGGCAGCCTACCGCCCCGGCTCGACTTGTACGGCATCGAAATCGGCGCGGCGAATCCGGGCGAACCGGCAAGCAGCGAAGTCTGCGCCGCGGCGCAACAACTCGCCCGGCGGATTGCCGCCGACCTGGTCGCTTAATCATTGCTAAAACTGGTCTACCTTGTGCTGCGAAATCCAGAAATGGACCATGCAGATTAGCGAAAAATAGCAGAAATTAATCGGACCTCATTTTCCCCGGCACATTTTTGTAGTCGGTTGGGTCGGGTGCATTGATCCGAAGATGAACCTCTGAGCAAGTAGTCCAGAGAGCAATCTCGAAGTTGTGGCATAGATTCGTGCTCTCAAGCTTCGTGGGAACTTGTTCAACAAAATCTTGAATTCTGTCCGGAATTCCGGGCTTCGAGAGATGGTGGGCGATGTCGTTACGCAGTTTGTTTAGCTTGCGTATTGCTGGCCAAAGCCAGGCATCTTGTCCGCCCGAATAGGTCTCTTCGATGACAGCTTCTGCAAGAACAATTTTATGGTGAGTTGTGAAGTTGGCATCCTTGAGCACGGAACTCTTTGGGATGCGAGCTTCGAGCAGAAGATTAACTTGCTCTTCAATCAATAGGTGACCCTTCAAGATCATCATTGTGAAGTCACCGCCAATTGGTAGATGCTGCCTAAAGTGGTCGAATGTCCCGAAGATACCTGGCTCGTTCATGAGATTTTGTTAAAAACGCTCAGACCTAACGAAGCAAATCCATTTGGGGGTATTTTGGCTGTTATTCCCAACTTCTCAGCAAATAATTCAAGTTCTGAATAGTGAAGCAGGTGGACCCCTGTCGAACATGCAAGCTGCTTAGCGGCGGGAGTATATGGGGCATTCGAAACTACCGCCGCAACATTGGCACCCTCGAATTGTTGTCCTGCAAAGACTTCTTGAACAGCAGAGTTCCCAACTGGTTGTGAGTATTTCTTACACTGCAAGACGGCCTTAACCTCGCCCCATTTAGCGATTACATCAATACCTTGGTCCCCTGTCGCTTGTGTTACTTGGGCCTCCCACCCACGACCACGCAGAATGTCCACACAAAAATGCTCAAAATCAATTGGCGACATTTGTTCGATGTCCAAAGGTAAGGGTGTGCCCTGTTTTACCAATGCCAAGTCATACGCCACAACCATTTCTATCACCAACATTCGAGCATCGCTCCTTCGCTCGCCGGAAAGGTCTACTGAATTTGCAACCACGCTATCTAAGAAGTAGTGAATTTCAGTAAACCATTTATCAAAAATTAAATTTCCATAATCATCCACTTGGCGTGATTGTCGGTATTTAATCGTAAGCGTGTGAATGTGCTGCTGGATAATGGGAGTTACTTTATCGCGGAACTGCATATTCTTTTGTGCCTGCATTTTTGCGATATGTTCTGCCCCCTTTTTTTGACCTTCTTTATCGAGTTTACGAGCTATTGGGAACAAAATAATCGCAACGAGTAGCAACAAAATCCATTCCATACATATCCCATTAGAAGTTAAGTGAAGATCAAGGCCAGGTTTTGTCTTTTGCCATTGCCGCCCAATCAGACGAACCGGATTCGATGGTGTAGTGCATGGGTCGGCTCCTTTAACCCGGCTTGTTCAATTCCCAGCCAGCGTCATCCGATCAATCAAGCAACAATACTCAAAGGGCCAGCTTCGCAATAAAAAAACAAGAACTAAAAGGGTCAGCTTCGCAATAAAAAACAATTCGAAGCTGAGCCCACTCCTTTATGTTCCGTTTTCATCCCATGGCTTACCCGCCATCCCGCCGACGTCGCGGCTGCCATGCATCACTGCAAGCACGAGTACGCGGTCAGGTTCAATGCGGTACATGACCCGGTAGCCCTGAACAATGGTTTCCCGCAGGGTTGGGTCTTCGGCTTCGGGGATCATGCGGCCGCTTTCCGGAAAATGCTGAAGCCGCCGTGCGGCCAAAACGATTCGTTCGCCAAAGAGCCGTGCATAAAACGCCGAGTCCCGGCTGATGTAGCGCACCAGGTCATCCAGGTCATCTCGCGCGCAGTTCGACCACTCAAGCCGCATGGTTCAGATAGCGTTTTTCCATTTCTTCTTGCGAGGTGGTTTTCCCTTCCTCTGCCGCCTTCAGGGAGTGCTCCAGTTTCTGACGGATGTAGAGGGCGTACATGGCGTCGTCGATGCTTGCCTGTTCTGGCAAGTGGTCAGCAATATCGTGGACGATTTGTTTAATTGATTGCATGGGTTACTCCTTGAATAGCCAATGGCACACGGCTCATTCTAGCCTTCCTGAACCTCATCGACTGATGTGCTGAAAATCAAAAATCGGGTCTAGCTACGTAGCACAACAGGAAATTGTGAGGGAGCGGTTCGCTTAAGCGCCCGGCTTAAAGCGTCTGCACAAACGCCAGCACTTCCGCCGCATGCCCCGGCGCTTTCAGGCCGCGCCAGCTTTTCACCAGCTTGCCGTTCACATCGAACACAAACGTGCTGCGCTCGACGCCGCGCACCTGTTTGCCGTACATGTTTTTCAGCTTCATCACGCCGAACAGTTCGCAGGCTTTTTCCTCGGTGTCGGCCAGCAATTCGAAGGGGAACTGGTATTCGTCCTTGAAGCTTTCGTGCGACTTGAGGCTGTCGCGCGAGATGCCGACGATTATCGTGTTGGCCTTGCCGAAGTCGGCGTAGAGATCACGGAACTCCTGACCTTCCAGCGTGCAGCCCGAGGTGTTGTCCTTGGGATAGAAATACACGACGACGTTGTGGCCGCGATGTGCGGACAATTTGAACGTGGTGTTGCTAGTGGCGGGGAGTTCGAAATCGGTGATGACGGGGTCGCTCATGGCTTGCCTTTCCTGGATTGATTCAACGGGTAGATGACTTAAGCAAAACGATGACCGCGCCAGCGCCGCCATCGACGGTGCGCGCCTGGCAAAACGCGAGCACGTCTTCACGCTGCATCAGCCAGTGGCGCACCTTGTTTTTCAGCACCGGCAGACGGTTTTTCGAGCCGTGGCCCTTGCCGTGGATGATGCGCACGCAGCGCCGGTCTTCGAGCATGCAGCGGTTGAGAAACGCCGCCAATGCGACGCGCGCTTCGTCGCCGCTGTGGCCGTGCAGGTCGAGCTCGCCCTTGATGACCCAGCCGCCGCGCCGCAATTTGCGCATCGCGGCGGCGGGGATGCCGGGACGCGCGAACAGCAGCTCTTCGCCGGTGGCGACGGCTGCATCCCACTCCCACGGATCGGCCAGTGCGTCGATCAGCACCTGCGCTTCGTCGGCCAGGAGTTGCCGGGCGATGGGCTTGGGGCGCTGCTT
>JAAPAA010000201.1 GCA_012274165.1 Thiobacillaceae bacterium | reverse complement strand
TTCAACGCATGGCTGGCAAGCGTCCCCGACCATATATTCGCGCTGGTATTCGTCATCAAGCGCATGTATCAGCCAGGCTGGGGCAATGACTGGCGCAAGTATCTTTCGGTGGACTTCGTCAATGGCCGCCCGGGCCACGAGCTGAAACTGGGCGAAAGGAAACTGGTCGGTTCCTATCTGCGCGTCGGCTTTACGGAAAAGGGTTCGTGGCGCGTATTCAAGATGCGCCAGGACTTCATTCCCGCCGAAAAAGTGCAGATGGAGGACGACATCAGTGTTTCGGTGGTGGTCCCCGTCGCCATGCTGCCCAACACCTCTCCCAAAAGCGCAGACCCGTCGGTGAAGCTGGTGCGCAATTGCGAGTACCGCCTGTTCCAGCGCCCGGATGACGCGATCCATCGCGGTTTCGACAAACAGACTGAAAGTGACATCGCGCAACGGGACAATTTCCTGGCGAATTTCGAGCTGCTCACGGGTGATACGCTGACCCATGTCATCGAGGACGTGGCAGGCTTCGGCCAGTATACCGAGCCGATGCGCAACATACTGCAGGAGGCGCACGCGGCCGGTGAGGGCGTCGTGTCTTCGGCCCTACCCCGCATCGTTGACGGCAAGCCCAGCAAGAATCCGCGCTATCTGCAGCTGCGCCACGACATCGCCAATCCAGTCAGGCGTTATGTTGCCGAGATCGGCGCTCGCTTCAACCGCCGCGTTCCACTCGGCACCGCCCTGATGGAACCGGTGAACGCCGTGCTCATCGGCCGCCGCAACAACCCGCCGGCGCCCGGCATCCGCCCGCTGGCGGTGTATAACCCGATCCATTACCAGGAATTACCCGAGCTGTTCATGGATTTCGTCTGCAGCCTCACCGGCAAGTCGCCCTCCACCACGGGTGCCGGCAGTGAGGGCGCGCTTACCAAGGGTCCGTTCAACTCGCTGCGCCCCGCCATCGACCTCAATAATGCACTGGTGTCCTTCATCCTTTGCGGCTATGCCGGATACTCGACCGCCGCCGGATACATCGGGCCGAATGTCCGCGTCGATCACGATATCAGCCTGCTGGTGCCTGAAATCTGGTCGCGCCTGTCGCCCCAGGCCCGCGACCCGCGCTACCTGATCGACAATGGTTACCGGGAAAAGGTAAAGGATTTTGAGTACCAGGGGCGGGTGATCCAGGCAAGTCGACTCGGCTACCGCATCACCGAACGCTTCGTGCATGGTTTCATGGGCAAGATGTTCGACGCGCCCCGCGCAGTGTTCGGCGAGCATATCCTCAAGCCGGAGACCCAGGATATGGCCGTGTTTGTCGATGGCGTTGAAAATATCGTGGAAGCCCAGAAGATCGTCGCGGCGCGCTACCTGAACGTCGGCAGCGTCGAGGACGCCTGTCCGCCGCTCAAGGCACTGCTGTGCATCATGGCAACCGGCAGTTACCAGGGCATGGACGCACACGACCCTGCCAGTCGCAAACTGTTTACCCGTGAAGCGTTGCTTGCTTCAGACTGGTACCACGAACGCCTTGAGATCAAGCAGGCCCGGGATATCCGCCTGTGGCAGCGTCATATCGCATCGCTTGAGGCCTTTACCGGCCGCGCCAGCCATCGCGACGTGGCGGAAAAACTCGACATCCAGAGTCGTCTCGAAGGGGCCAGGGCCAGGCTCGAGCAGTTGAGCAGCCATGCCTACCTGCAAAGCCTGCGCGGCACCATAGGCGCCGATCCCATCGGCAGGGGCAGGTCTGCGACCTAGGTTGGCCTTCGCCCGATAGCACTGCCGCAGCGGCTGCACGCGTTGTTCCAGCGCGCAATGATCGACGCAGCGCGAGCGCTTGTCCTGCTTGTGCAGACATCCGGCAATGAGCGCGGAGCGGTACCCGCATCTGTCTCATCCGCCATCCTTATCCGTGACCGATACCTGACCCGGTTGCCTGTTTGATCCTGGCTTGTCAGCTGCGCCCAGCCGGGGAACCTGTGCAAACGCCTCAAGTCGTACAGGTAATGCCAGGCCGGACTTTTTCACGCTTCCTATTTGCCCTGTGCGCCCAGACAGGGTAACATTCCCGCCCTTTCGGTTTTGATTTGGGAGAGGGTCGCAGCGGTGCCGCCGCCTGCAGAATGAACCTTCAGGAAATGTTTAGATGAGGTACAACGTGAGCCATCCTTCCTTGCCTGTACAACAGGGTTTGTACGATCCGCGCCAGGAGCGCGATGCATGTGGTGTGGGATTTGTCGCCCACATCAAGGGAATCAAGAGTCATGACCGGGTGCGCGAGGGATTGCGCATCCTCGAAAATTTGACACACCGCGGCGCCGTCGGCGCCGATCCGCTGGTTGGCGATGGCGCAGGTATCCTGTTGCAGGTGCCGGACGCCTTTCTGCGCGCGAAGTGTGCCGCGCAGGGACTGAACCTGCCTGCAGAGGGCGAATACGGCGCAGGCATGCTGTTCCTGCCGCGCGCAGCAGCAGCGCGCGCCGCCTGTGAAAAGATCATCGCCGCCAAAATCGCGGCGGAAGGACAGCAATTGCTCGGCTGGCGCGACGTGCCGGTGAACAGCGACATCCTCGGCAATAGCGTCAGGGCGGTGGAGCCGGTGGTGCGCCAGGTATTCGTTGGGCGCGGCAAGCAATGCTCCGACCAGGACGCGTTCGAGCGCAAGCTGTTCGTCATCCGCAAGACCGCCGAGCATGCGGTGTCTGCATTGCCCGATGTGCAGGGGTTCTATATCGCTTCCCTGTCATCGCGCACCATCGTCTACAAAGGCATGCTGCTGGCTGACCAGGTCGGGAAC
>JAAPAA010000200.1 GCA_012274165.1 Thiobacillaceae bacterium | reverse complement strand
GTATCCTGGCGCGCTTCGACCGCGAACGCCTGGCGCTGTTCAGCCCCGAACACGTCGAGGCGGGCGGCTATCGCTGCGAAGACCGCCGGGGTGCAATGACATTTCACGCGCTGGTGTCGCTGTCCATCGGCGCCGTGCTGATCGACCCCGCCCACTACCACCACTATCAGGAAGTCTCGCTCGCTGCCGCCGAAGCCAAGCATCACGCCAAACGCATCGACGGCAGCAGCCTGTTCATCGATCAACGCAGAACCCCATTCGGCCGCCGCCTGGCCAGCACAGACAGCGAAACCGGCGTGCCCGAGCTGGACTGCGCCTGATACGTATCCGGTGTGTAACGCACCAGCCGCCAACACATTGATGCATGCAAAAAAAGGCGAGCCCGAAAGCTCGCCTGGAAGTGAATCGATCGGCGCAAACCGATCGATCCGCCGGAGGACAATCGAATTAAAGGCTGCCGCGACGGCGCAACACCATGAAGCCGACCAGGCCCACGCCGGCCAGCATCATGCCGTAGGTTCCGGCTTCTGGAACCGCAGCCGCGGAGAAGGTGTAAATGCCTTGGTTGGTGTTGACGCCGTCAGCCAGTCCGCGAAGCTTGAAGCTGTAATCGCCTGCGGCAAGCACGCTGCTCACGCTGACGGAAACCTCGGACGAACTGGCCAGGTCGCCAGCCAGCCAGGTGCTGCCGCTGAACAAATCCAGTTTCAGATTGGAAATGTGAAAGCCCATGCTCCCCAGATCAAGGTTGACCGTCACGGCTGTACCTGCGGTGGTCGGTGTACCCACGACGGAAAAGTTGTAGGTGTCGGTGAAGTTGTAGGTGGTCGCGCCGGTAGACGGCAGCGTAAACACCGTTCCGGCCAGTACTGTGGCTGTTTTGATATACGGCGTTGCGTTTAACGTCCCGATGTTGAACGTGCTGTCGGCATGCGCGCTGGCAGCCGAGGCTATCGCTCCAGCCAGCGTGAGCGCCAGCAGGGATTGAACGAGTGTCATGAAGTTCTCCAAAGCAATTGAATAAAGTAGCGCGCGGGTACCGGCATCCAGCCTGCAGCCAACTTCGCCGCGGCTGGACGTTCCCTCCAGTACCGCGTCAGTTTCACCTTGCAATATTGCATGCAGTCAGGCTTGACCACCCTGCTCGCATAGCCCGTTCAGCCCATACCCATTCAGCAAAAAAAACGGCTCCCGAAGGAGCCGCGAACGGAGTGCAGGAGAGACATCCTGCTGGAGTTGCCTGGGATGCGCTCAAGCCTTGCGGCAGCGCGCGGGCATGAAGCCAATCCGGGCCGCGGCCGGCAAGCATCATGACGCAGGGATTGAATGCGGAGTCAGATCACGCGGCGCTTGGTGCGCTCGACCATTATGCCGACCATGCCCAGACCGGCCAGTATCAGCAGCCAGACTTTAGGTGGCAGCTTGGTGACGCTGGCATTCCGGGTCCGCGGGGACACCTCGGTGGAGAAATCGCCGTCCGGGTTCAAGGTCTCGGATGCCGGCAGTCCAGCGGAGCCAGCCATACTGCCGGCATCCGTCGCCTCGATTGCGGCCCCCCTGAAGGCGCCAGCGGCTACAGGGTGATCGTCTTTGGAAGTGACTGATGCCGTGCTCATCCGCACCGCTCCCGCTTGCGCGGCAGCATCGTCCAGCGTCTGCCCAGCATTGAGCCCGGACAAATGACCCGTTTCGACTGCCAGTCCATTGCCTGCGAACAGCAGGCCGAATACGGCAGCCACCAGGCTGGGTTTGAACATCGAATGCTTTCCTCTCGTTTGCAGCGTTTCTCTACCAAGCCATGCAGAACCGGGGGTTTCCGACTCGCGACAGGTGTGGATTTTCAGCAGGACGCAGTTTCATGCATGGATGTTGCAGCAGCATGTGCCCGGAACGCATTCGGCATGACACGTTCGGGCCAGGTGAATCACCCTGGCTGTCATCAAGCGCTCACGTTGCCGCACGAAAATTGTCGGACTCAAACAATTTTCAGGGACGGCGATCATGAGCACCCCCATCGAAATACGGGAAGTATCCGATACGCAGGCCGATCTGCTGGCTGCTGAAGCGCTAAGCGAACTGGGGGGAACGCCACTCGACGAACCCGACGAATACGCCGACCAATGCGATTACGCGGGCTGCTATCCGTGGTTGGCAGACGTCATTCGTGCGCACCCGCACGACAACACAATTCACGTTGCGCTGCACGCGGGTGGCACGGCTGACGATGACAGCTTTTTTACATGCTGATCCACAGGCGTTGAATCCGACGAAGCAAATGCCGCCTGTTGGCACGTGCTGCCGACCTGACATTTTGTCGGAATTATTTACAAACCGGTTGAATTCAGACTGCCCCGCCACCCTCCCTGGCTTCGATCAAACTTTAAAGTTCGTTTCGCATCAATTACCTACCCATTCACGCCGTTATCTGGAACGAGGCTTGCTGTACAGCTTCCTTGGCACTGGCTTCGCCGGTGTAGCCAAAAAAAGACCCGCCAAGAGGCGGGCCGAAGATGCGCGTGAACGCAACCGGTCGGTGTCCCCCGGAGACGTGTGTCTCCGGGGATCTACCCAATGTGTTTGGCCTAGTCAGCCATTATCAATTTGATGCATGACCCCATTGTTAATCTCGATGTGGTCACTTAATTTGCAGCACGACGGTGAGCAACAAACCCCACCAAGCCCAACCCCGCCAGCATCATGGCATAAGTTTCGGATTCGGGCACGGGTACGGGCGCACTGTAAAGATACTGGATGCCCGCGATGTCATCGCTGTCGGGAATACGGTTGATGGGCGCTTTGCCGTCCCGATCGGGATCAAAATAGGCGCAAGCGCTGCCATCAAAACCAGCATCCACAGCGCCGCACATCAGAGCGCTTGGCACGTTGGTGTGCGCCATCCCCAGGGCATGACCCAGTTCATGCACAAACAAGCCCTGGAAGTCGTTGCGATACAGCCCCCCGCCCGGCGGGTATAGATCGTAGAGATCACCTTCGTTGCCGGGCGCGACATAGTAGGAAATATCCGAGCGGGAATTAAACAGGATGTCGCCTTCCAGCGTACGCCCTCCGTTGGGGGGCGCGGCATAACCTACCGCAGCTGAAAAGCCGTCAATGTTGAATCCGCCGATGCGAATATTGCCGATCACATTCGCGCCCACATCGCCATACGCAGCCGAAAATGGCACCGAACCGGTTTCGGCCACCTGGACAAACGTGATGTTCGCCACCGACGACCAGGTGTTGAACGCATTCTGGATCATCGTCAACGCCGCCGTTTCACCCCCCACCTGAGCAAACACGCCGGTCAAGTCGGACGTGCCGGAGATGTTGGATAGATTGACGTCGGTGTGATCGACCGTCACCCCTGATGTCATCAAACTCCACGTCACCACCCCGCCCGGCGTACCGATCGTGTTGTCGCCCCATTTCAGCGCCTGATCAACGCCATAGGGAAAAACGTTATAAGCCAATGCCGGGCTGCTCAACGCTGCAGCCAGAAGACCGCCTGCCATCCATCGCATGCATTTCATCGCTGTTCTCCTGTGAATTAAAGCGTCAAGTACGCGCCGCACGCCGCCGCGCAGCAAAGCCCACCAGACCCAACCCTGCCAGCATCATCGCGTAGGTATCCGCTTCGGGGACGGCCGCCGGAAAGGCGTTGACGTAGTCGTAGCCGGAGGAAGCGCTGATGGCGGTGAAACCGGAGATGGCCTGACCGTTCTCATCGCTCAAGTTGCTGATCCCACCCCAGGAGAGGGTGTGGCGCAGGTCGGCTTGACCCCCTGCAAGGACGTCGCCGCCGCGGGATTCGGCACCCAGCGCACTGGCCCAGGTTTCGCCGTTGATGCTGACGGACAACGTATGACCAAAAGGTGCGCTGATATTCATCGCATAGGCGCCGGGCAGGTTGCCGGAGCAACTGAAGTTGTAACTGGTGAACATCGCGCAAGTCTGGTCGAGAGTGATGCGGCCCAGCTCGTTGCCTGCGGTGTCGTCGTACGCAACGAAATCGGCATGCCACCGCGAGCGGCCTTCGCCACCCCCGGGATTTGCGGGGTCGAGCGGAGTGACGTAGGCATAGCCGGTCAAGGGCCCAGTCATGCTGAAGTGCAACGTCATCGATGTCGTCGCGAAAACTGCCGCAGAGCCCGGGAACCCGATCACGAAGCTGTCGCCCATGGCGGCGCGTGCGTTCGCACTTCCCGAGAAGGTCTCGCTGTAATACGGCTCTGCATCCCGCAAGGAACCGGTGACCACAGTCTCCAGGTGCAGCCCATTCATGTCGGCGCGCGCGAAGGCCTGGGCATCCACCATCGTAGAGCTGGCTCCAGGGTCGTTGACGTGCTGCCGGCTCTGCTGGCCGAAATGATCCGAGCTGGTCTCTACCGGCGCGGAGCCAAAGTCGGAGAAAATGTGATTCCCGTTCGGGCCGGGGTTGCCGCTGGTCGAAGTGTAGGAGTAAAAGGTGATGGCCTGCGCCGAACCAGCTGCGCCAGCCATCACCAAGCCTGCCATAAGCAGGGATTGACGAACGCCAATCCGTTTTCCTGTTTTCACGCGCTTCATGACTTTCCCTTATATTTAATTATCAAGACAAGACCAGCACTTCACCCTCACGTCGGACGACCTCCTCAATACCATCGTCCTCCGCTGTTTGATGGCTTATGCGACGCGACGACGCGCGACGGCAAAGCCCACCAGACCCAACCCTGCCAGCATCATCGCGTAGGTATCCGCTTCGGGAACCGGCGTGGTGATCAGGGACAAACCGACAAATTTCTTCTCGACGAATGCCAGGGAATTCGGGAGGCTGGTGGAGGCCAGCAACAGGTTTTCGACTGTTACATTGATCGCCCGAGCGCCATTCCAAGCCGACAGATCGGTTGAATTTTGTGCGATCCAGTTGTCGGTGGGCACGCCTACGTGGGTAAGCGGATTGGCAGGCTGCAGGCTGGTCGCGATATCCACCAGGGGATTGGCGACATCGAAGAGGCGAACCTGACCGGTCACATCGACCGACCCACCTGCACCCAGCATCAGGTAGTCCCCTTTTTCGGTGAAGCCGAAATTGGAGAATGAATAACCTTGATGCGCCATCACCTGCACATTGATGGTTTCGTTGGTCAGCACATACCCCGCTCCATTAGACGACTGGGCGGCGAAATGAGTCGGGGTGAAATACAGGCTGTCGCCCGCCACATGGGCTTGTCCGAACAGTCCCAGCATGGAGTCGTCGAAAGAAAAATCGACGGTCGTTCCCGCCAGGGTAACGGAGGCAGCAAACGCCGCTCCGGAAAGGGTTTGGCTCAGCAAAATAATACCGGCAGCCAGTTTCTTGTTCACGCGTTTCATGGACTTCTCCTTTGTTTTAAGGGGTTGAGGTCGAGCTCTGGACACTTCATCCAGATTTTTCAAGCACATCTCCGCTGCTGTCTCACCGTTATATTTTTAACTGCACACTTCCCAGCCTTACGGCTGCCTGTCCGTTCGCCAGACACACTAATCGCCAGACGAAATAGCGCCCAAGCCAACACGACTCAGCGCACACCAGATGGATTTGCAAAAAAACACGCAACGCCAGACTGGCGTGCGCATGAGACATCGCTGGGCCATGGCCCAGCGAAACAGAAACGGATGGGGCATGGGAGACGCCCCTTCCCGACGCCAAACCTGCGGCGTCAACTGCTATTCACGCGCACTACCTGCTACTTTTATCAAGCTGGTCAGAATGTGGCACCTCTGTGTGCGCCTACATCCCGCCGCTCTTTTAACTGCTTTTTGGTACCACTTATTATTTGCCTTGCGGCACGTCTCCTCCTGCCCACTTCCCCAACAAGCAAAAGGGAAAACGGCTCAAGCGCACGACGATACGGAATCTGCAAATGGAATGTTGCACAGCACCGTTTCGGCGTGCGCATGAGATATCGCTGAGGAAAGCCCAGCGATCACAGGATAGTGCAAGCCCCGAATCGAGCCTGCACGGACACCCAATAAGCTGATGTCCTTTGCTGCTTTTCACGCGCACTATTTGTTGCTTTATATACAAGCTGGTCATCGATAGGGTGCGCCCAACCATGCACCCTTATCCCGCCGCTTTTTTTACTGCTGTTGAGACTATAGTCGCACTCTATAGTCATTGCAATACACATAACAACATTTTATTAAAGTTTTTCCATTTTCATCCGGAGCATTTTTCTGTCACCACCCAGAAAAACAAACTCAAGCGCACGAAGACACGAAATCTGCAAATAAAAATGCCGCGCAGCGTCGTGCGACGTGCGCGTGAGTTGTCGTTGACAGGCGCTTCAACGACCACAGGATCAGGCAATCCCTTGGGAGAGAGACTACCCTGATGGCACCCAATCTGCGATGCCCACTGCTATTCACGCGCATTGCTTGCTACCTTATTTTCAACTGCCCTGTTTCATCGCAACGCCCCAAATCTGCTGTTCGATTGCTGCTGCGATGGGAGAATCATATCGATCAAATATTGCAAAGCGTCGCGTTGAAACATGCGTCGCCATGAGCCTATTGGCTCATGGCGACGCCAAGCCAAGCCGGTAAGTTTTTTTCACCAGGCCGTATTCACCTAACGTCTGGCTTGAGGCTGGCAACGCATTACAATCTGGCTAAACCTTTTCGATCTGCCATGCCACCCATCACCTTCACTCTCATTCTGCTGAATGTCCTGATTTATGCGCTGGGGATTTTCACCGGGCCTGACATGGTTCGTGTATTTGGTTTGTGGCCGCCGGGGGCGGGTGGGGCATTTCATGTCTGGCAGCTGGTCACCTACAGTTTTCTGCATGGCTCGCTGCTGCATCTGGGGTTCAACATGGCCGCCGTATGGATGTTTGGCGCCGAGCTGGAAAAACGCTGGAACGACCTGCGCTACCTGCTGACATATCTGCTCAGCGTCGTCGTTGCCGCGATGACGCAGATTACCGTCAGTGGATTGTTCCTGCACGCGAGCGGCCCGGTTATCGGTGCATCCGGCGGCGTGTTCGGCCTGTTGCTGGCTTATGCGCTGTATTTCCCCAACCGCGTGATCATCATCGTTTTTCTGCCCTTTATCCGGATTCCCGCGCGCACCTTTGTGCTCGGCTATGGCGTGCTTGAATTGGTTCTGGGGGTCACCAACACTTCAGCGGGCGTTGCCCACTTCGCCCACCTCGGTGGGTTGTTCGGCGGTTGGCTGGGGGTGCAGTATTTCCGCGGGCGCGGACTGTTCGGCAAGCGTTAAACGCCGTTCACCGCGCACTTAAACATAACCGTCTGGATTCCCGGCCTGCCAGCGCCAGGCATCGGCGCACATCCTTGGCAAATCATATTCCGCCCGCCATCCAAGCTCCCGTGCGGCACGCGCCGGATCCGCCCAGCACTGCGCCACATCACCGGCACGCCGCGCCACGATTTGATACGGCACCGGTCTGCCGCTCGCCGCTTCAAACGCGCGCACCATGTCGAGCACGCTCACGCCGCAGCCAGTCCCCAGAGTCCAGATTTTCACCCCGCCCAGGCCCAGCAGCTTGTTCAGCGCCGCCACATGCCCGCGCGCCAGATCGACCACGTGAATGTAGTCGCGCACGCCGGTGCCATCCGGCGTCGGATAGTCGCCGCCGAACACATTCAAATGCGCGCGTCGACCCACCGCCACCTGCGCCACGTAAGGCATCAGGTTGTTGGGAATGCCGCGCGGGTCTTCGCCGATCAGCCCCGACTCATGCGCACCCACCGGGTTGAAATAACGCAACAGCGCGACGTTCCAGGCCTTGTCCGACAACGCGATGTCGCCCAGGATTTCCTCGATAAACAGTTTTGAGCGGCCATACGGATTGGTCGCCGATAGCGGAAAGTCTTCGGTGATCGGCACCGTCGCCGGGTCGCCGTACACCGTGGCCGACGATGAGAACACCACCGCCTTCACCCCGGACTCGGCCATCACCTCAAACAGCGCGATGCTGCCGGCGATATTGTTGTCGTAATACAGCAGCGGCTTTTCCACCGACTCGCCCACCGCCTTCAACCCGGCGAAATGCACCACCGCGTCGATTGCGTGCTCGGCGAAGAGTTTGCGCAAGGCCGCGCGGTCGCGGATGTCGCCCTGCACGAACGCCACCTGCTTGCCGCTGATCTGTGCCACACGGTCGAGCGATATCACGCTGCTGTTCGACAGGTTGTCGAACACCACCACCTCGTGTCCGGCAGCCAGACATTCCACTGCGGTGTGCGAGCCAATATAGCCGGCGCCGCCGGTGACGAGAATCATGGTCGGTCTCCCGCTCTGCGCTGTCAGGCGGCATCAACCGCGTTGTCGTCACCCAGCCAGCGTTTGCGCGTTCGATAGAGCCTCGAAGCGCTGGGGCCTAGTGACTGCGGCCCGCAACGCGGTCTCGCGCCCGGACGCCCCGGAACAGCAATCGGCCT
>JAAPAA010000199.1 GCA_012274165.1 Thiobacillaceae bacterium | reverse complement strand
GTGGTGCGTGGCTGCGACCGCATCGTGCCGGTGGACATCTATGTGCCTGGATGCCCACCCACGGCGGAGGCGCTGTTGTTTGGCATCATCCAGTTGCAGAACAAGATCCGCCGCACCAATACTATCGCCCGCTAACGACTGATGCCGCAGACTGTGGAAGCCCTCGCTTTAAGCCTTGATAAGCTGCTCGGTGATGCACTGGTGCAGTCATATGTCAGTCTGGGCGAACTGACGCTGGTCATCAAGCCACAGCATTATGCGTCGGCGATGCGTACCCTTCGCGATCACCCTGATTGCCGTTTTGAACAGTTGATCGATCTGTGCGGCATGGATTATTCCGGTTATGGGGATGGGGTCTGGCAAGGCGCACGCTTTGCGGTTGTAGTGCATCTGCTGTCGGTGTCGGACAACCAGCGCGTGCGGGTGCATGTTTTTTGCCCTGAAGATGATTTGCCGGTGGTGGCAACGATGGTCGATATCTGGCCGTCTGCCAACTGGTACGAGCGCGAGGCATTTGATCTGTTCGGTATCGTTTTCGAGGGACACCCCGATTTGCGTCGTATCCTGACCGACTACGGGTTCATTGGTCATCCATTCCGCAAGGACTTCCCTTTGTCGGGCAATGTCGAAATGCGCTACGACCCGACACAGCAGCGAGTGATCTATCAGCCGGTGTCGATCGAGCCGCGCGAAATCGTGCCGCGTATTGTACGTGACGAGAGCTATGGAGCAGGGCGCTGAATATGGCCGAGATCCGCAATTACACGATGAATTTCGGCCCGCAGCATCCAGCTGCGCATGGTGTGCTGCGTCTGGTCCTGGAGCTTGACGGCGAGGTCATACAGCGCGCCGATCCTCACATCGGGTTATTGCACCGCGCTACCGAGAAGCTGGCGGAGCACAAAACCTTCCTTCAGTCGGTGCCCTACATGGATCGACTCGATTACGTGTCGATGATGGTCAACGAACACGCCTACGTGATGGCGATCGAAAAACTGCTTGGCATACAGGTGCCTGAGCGCGCGCAATACATCCGCGTGATGTTCGATGAAATCACCCGTGTGTTGAACCATTTGCTGTGGCTGGGTGCGCACGCGCTCGACGTGGGGGCCATGACGGTGTTTCTCTACGCCTTCCGTGAGCGCGAAGATCTGATGGATTGCTACGAGGCGGTGTCCGGCGCCCGCTTGCATGCAGCTTACTATCGTCCTGGGGGCGTGTATCGTGACCTGCCCGATACCATGCCGCAATACAACGCCCAGCACACGCGTAACGCTGAAACCATGAAATCGATGAACGCGAACCGTCAGGGGTCGTTGCTCGATTTTATCGATGACTTCACCCAGCGTTTCCCGGCTTATGTCGACGAATATGAAACCCTGCTGACCGACAACCGCATCTGGAAACAGCGTACGGTAGGTATCGGTGTGGTATCGCCCGAGCGTGCCATGGCACTGGGTTTCAGCGGACCGATGTTGCGTGGGTCCGGTGTTGAATGGGATCTGCGCAAGAAGCAGCCTTATGAAGTCTACGACCGCATGGATTTCGATATCCCGGTCGGAACCAATGGCGATTGTTACGACCGCTATCTGGTGCGCATTGAAGAGTTCCGGCAGTCCAATCGCATCATCAAACAGTGCGTTGACTGGCTGCGCAAAAATCCCGGCCCGGTCATCGTCGATAACCACAAGGTTGCGCCGCCGTCGCGGATCGACATGAAGCAGAACATGGAAGAGTTGATCCACCATTTCAAACTCTTCACCGAGGGGATGCACGTACCGGCCGGTGAAGCCTATGCCGCAGTGGAGCATCCCAAGGGCGAATTCGGTATTTATCTGGTGTCGGATGGCGCCAACAAGCCCTACCGGCTGAAAATCCGTGCGCCGGGGTTTGCGCATCTGGGGGCACTCGACGAAATGTCGCGCGGCCATATGATTGCAGACGTTGTTGCCATCATCGGCACGCAGGATATTGTGTTTGGGGAGATTGACCGTTGATGCTGTCGCCAGAATCGCTTGCCTTGATCGACGTCGAGGTCGCCAAATATCCCGCTGACCAGAAGCAGTCGGCCGTGATGGGCGCGCTGCGTATTGCACAGACGGAAAAGGGCTGGCTCAAGCCCGAACTGATCGAATATGTTGCAGATTATCTGGAGATGCCGGCCATCGCGGCTTACGAGGTGGCGACGTTCTACAACATGTACGACACCCAGTCGGTGGGACGCAACAAAATTACGCTGTGCACCAATTTGCCGTGTGCGTTGATGGGGGCGAACGAGATCGCCGAGCATCTTAAAAACAGGCTCGGCATCGGGTTTGGCGAAACCACCCAGGATGGCCGCTACACCCTGAAAGAAGGTGAGTGCATGGGGGCGTGTGGCGATGCGCCGATGTGCCTGCATAACAACCATGCCATGCACACCCACCTCACACCGGAAAAAATAGACGAACTGCTGGAGCGGCTGAAATGAGCCTGCTCACACCCAGCGTCAAGGTCTGTTCCTGGACACAGGAACTGGCTGATCCCGCTGCGCTCGCGACCTATGTCGCGAATGGCGGTTATCAGGCGCTGCGTCGGGTCATCACCGAAAATGTGTCAGGCGACGACATCATCGCCCAGCTCAAGCTGTCTGCCCTGCGCGGACGGGGCGGTGCGGGCTTTCCCACCGGGCTCAAATGGAGCTTCAT
>JAAPAA010000198.1 GCA_012274165.1 Thiobacillaceae bacterium | reverse complement strand
GTACCCATGCTGCATGGATACTGGCTTCGTTCTGGACTGCGCTGACCTTTGCCGCCTATTTCGCCTACGCTCCGCAACTGGTGGTGGACTTCTTTACCGGCCAGGCCGCCGCCGCAGCGTACATTACGGTCAGTATCCTGACGCTGACTACTTATGCCGCGGCCGGTCTGATGCGCGAGCAGATTTGTACCTACATCTGTCCGTATGGCCGTTTCCAAAGCGTGATGTACGAAGCCGAAACGCTCGCAGTACATTACGACGCTGCGCGTGGCGAAGGCGCACATGGGCGCGCCAGCGTGCGTGCAGGTCGCGGCATCGTGGTGGAACGCCGTGCCCGTGAACGGGCTGAAGCAACAGTTGATAACGAGCGTCGGCGCATAAGCCGCAACTCGGGTGAGCGCGCGCTGGCGGAGCGACATGAGCAAGGCCTGGGTGATTGCATCGATTGTGGCCTGTGCGTGCAGGTGTGCCCGGTCGGCATCGATATCCGCGATGGCCTGCAATACAAGTGCATTTCGTGCGGCCTGTGCGTCGACGCCTGCAATACCATCATGGATTCGTTCGGCTTTCCGCGTGGTCTGATCCGCTACGATTCGGAGAAGAATCTGGCGTCAGCCACGCCCGCTCCGCCCAAACTGCACTGGAAGCGTCTGAAAATTATCGGCTATGGCGTGGCGCTGGTTTTGATGAGCGTGTACCTGGTCTACAGCATCAGCACGCGCGGCAGCTTCGACCGCGCGGTCAGTCAGGTGCGCCAGCCGCTATATGTGGTCCTGTCGAACGGAGATATCCGCAACCGTTATCAGGTCCGCATTACCAACAAGGCGACGCAGGATCAAACCTATCAGATCACCGCACGCGGCATTCCCGCAACCGCGCTAGATCTGGGTCATTTCCGTGAAATCACCATCAAGCCGGGCCATAGCGGCCTGGTGCAGGCCAGTGTGCACTTGTCACCTGAGCTAGCCGCACACACCCAGCACTTCGAGATCGTGATTACGCCATTGGGCAAGCCTGAAGAGATACGTTCTGAAGTGATCCGTTTCGATACACCGAGCCTGCGCCCATGACTACCATGACCACCCTGTTTGGCGGATTGAGCGCCGTGCTTGCACTGTATGCAGCTGGTGGCGCATTCCGGGGACTACCGCCACTGTTGCGTGCTGTGCTGGCGGGAGTGATCCCGCTGATGGCCTACTTTGCCCTGATTGTTGGCCGTTGGCCAGGGCTGGATGTTGTGGCCATCCACATCTCGGTATTCTTCGCGACGGCGTTGGTTCTGCTTGCCCTGACCCAGTTCAGGAAACGCGGTGGCCGCATGCACTGGGCGCCCAAACTGCTCATGATTTTCTTCCTCGGGCTGACATTCCTCATGGGCGCCTTTCTCTACATAGCGAACAAAGGGCTGCCTGAACCTATCGGACGCTGGTGGCTGGGAAGCAAGGGCGGATCGGTCTATAGCGGATTTTCTGGGGTCGTTCCGCACGGGCAGAATGCCGCTAACGCAATTTCGTCCGAGTTGATCGAGACGCAACGGGAGTTGCAACTCGGCTGGCAGATCGAGGTGAGCGGGTTGGATGGCAAGGGCTACATGCGACAAGTTGAGGTCCACGTCAAGGATCGCACTGGTTTGCCGGTCGAACGGGTGGACGCCGAAGTTCGCCTGCTCCGCCCCGGTGCGACTGCGCCTGCGCTGACCCTGCCGTTGAGCGCAGGCGAGGCGGGCGTCTACGTGGGCGTACTGACCCTGCCCGCAGCAGGTCGCTGGGTGGCCGAATTACAGCTCAAGCGGGATAGCGCGGTGCGCTACCACAGCACGCAGGAGCTGGTTGCGCCATGAACAACATCATGGGGTTTCTATTTTTATTGTCCGGCATCTTTGTGCTGCTGATTGTCGTGGGCGTGTTTTGGTCAATCAAAAGCGGTCAGTTCGATGATATGGAAGGCCCCGCCGAGCGCATTTTGATGGACGACGACGACCCCTTGTTGCCGACACGCCGCTTGAGCAGCGAAGATAAGTCAATTAAAATCAACTAACTTTGATTGGAGTATGCGACATGAAACAACTGATGACTTTCCAGAATTTTCCGATGGTGCTGGTGGTTGGCCTGATTACCTGGGCATGGATCAGTATTCTATCCGTGCTGATTGGATCGTTTTTCTGACCGTTAACAGCTAGCCAGGCCACCAATAAAAAGCCCCCGCCACTTTAAAAAGGTGGCGGGGGCTTTTTATTGGGGCAACCAAGCGCTTAAGCTGGGATCACTGCCCGCATTTTTTGCAGGGCGCGCGCTTCAATCTGGCGGATACGCTCGGCCGATACGCCGTAATGCGCCGCCAGTTCATGCAGGGTGGCGGCTTCGCCCTCGGTCAGCCAACGCGCCTTGATGATGTGGCGGCTGCGATCATCGAGGTCTTCCAGTGCAGCAACCAAGCCGTTGTGGCGCATCCGTTCGGTTTGCTCGCGCTCGAGCAACTGCGCCGGGTTTTCGTCCGGACTCGCCAGATAGGCTAGCGGGCTGTAGCCCTCCTCACCGTCATCGAATGTGGGGTCGATAGACACATCGTGCCCCGACATCCGCATCTCCATTTCCAGCACGTCCTTGCGGCTGACGTTGAGCTCGCGCGCCATGGCGTCGGCTTCCTGCAGCGTCATGCTGTTGAGCGACTGTTTCAGGCTGCGCAGGTTAAAAAACAGCTTGCGCTGCGATTTGGTGGTCGCCACCTTGACCAGACGCCAGTTCTTCAGCACGTACTCATGGATTTCAGCACGGATCCAGTGCAGCGCAAACGACACCAGGCGCACGCCGCGATCGGGGTCGAACCGTTTGACCGCTTTCATCAGCCCGACATTGCCTTCCTGGATGAGGTCGGCATGCGGCAAGCCGTAACCCAGATAATGCCGCGCCACGCTCACTACCACGCGCAGATGTGACACCACCAGCTGGCGTGCGGCATCAACGTCTTCTTGATCATGCCAAGCGCGCGCCAAGCGCTGCTCGTCTTCCAGACTGAGCATAGGGTAGCGGTTAACCGTCTGGATATAGCTTTCCTGGCTGTACGCAGAAGGCACAGGTAAAGACATGGATTGAGTCATGGTTTCAAGTTCCTCCTAGAGTCTCATTTTAGCACTCGCATCTAATGAGTGCTAAATCGGCGCAGAGTTCCGTGCGTGTTCGCCGCTTCAGTATGACAGTTTGGTTTGATGCAGCGTGCGCGTCACTGCAATCCAGGCGCCCAGCCAGCCCGTCAGGGTCGTGAGGCTCAGCACAATAGCGATTTCAATGCCGGCAGGCGGCAGCAGTTGGAAGGCCGCCCCATACAAGCTGGACAGGTGGGCTACCGGCGCGCGCAGCACGCTGCCTGCCAGCGCCAGCACACCGCCTGCGGCGAGGCCACCCAGTAAGCCTTGCAGCGCGCCCAGATACAGGAAGGGGCGGCGAATGTAACGGTCGGTTGCCCCGATCAGGCGGCTGACATGGATTTCATCGCGGCGGGTCAGGACCCGGGCGCGGATGGCATTGCTCGAAATGGCCATCAGCGCGATGGCAAACAGGCCGACCAGCAGCCACACACCGGTGCGTCCGATGGCGAGTGCGGCTTGCAGGCGCTCGATCCACTGGCTGTCGAGATGGGTTTCAGCGACGCCCGGCAGTTTGCCGAGCGCATTGGCCAGGCGTGTGAGCGCCGCCGGCGTCGTAGCTTGCGGGCGGACCACCCAGGCGTCCGGCAGGGGGTTCTCGGTAAGACCGGCGGTAATGTCGGCCAGATCCTGTGACGCACTGAGCGCGGTGAGCGCCTGCTTCTTTGAGATGAATCGCGCCTTGGCGATGTCAGCCTGTTTTAAACGGGCAGCGATGAGGCCTTTTTGCGCGGGCGTGACATCGGCGGCGAGGAACAGGCTGATTTCCGGCTGCGCGGGCAGATCGCCGGCCAGCCGGTTGAGGTTGCCGAGGACAAGATACAGCGCGCTGGGCAGGCTGATTGCAACGCCCATCGCCAGCGCAGTCAACAAGGTGACCACTGGTTGTGAAAACAGGCGGCGTAACGCCGTAGTGAGCGCGTGCTTCTGGTGGCGCAGCCAGTGCTTCATGCTGAAGCCCCCGTGATTTTTCCGTGGTCGAGATGCAAGGTGCGGCCGCCCAGTGCGCTGATGGCACGGTCGTCGTGGGTGGCGATGACCAGGGTGGTGCCGACCTGATGGAAGTCGCGGAACATCGCCATGATGTCGGCGGCGTATCCGGCGTCAAGATTGCCGGTCGGTTCGTCGGCCAGCAGCAGGGCGGGGCGGCTCACCAGCGCGCGGGCGATGCACAGCCGCTGTTGCTCGCCGCCAGACAGGCTGACCGGATTGGATTTTTCGCGGTTGAGCAGGCCGACCTTGTCGATTACGGCACGCGCGCGCTTGAGCGCTTCACGGCGGTCAAAACCGGCGATATCGAGCGGCAGCACCACGTTTTCGATGACGCTGCGGTCGAACAAGAGTTTGTGGTCCTGGAATACCAGGCCGATGTTGCGCCGCAGATAAGGCACAGCGCGCTGCGACAGGCGGCTGATGTTTTGTCCGCTGACCGAGACCACTCCGCTGGTGGGGCGCTCGATGGCGGCGATGAGTTTCAACAGGGTGGACTTGCCCGCGCCGGAATGGCCGGTGAGGAACACCAGTTCACCTTTTTCGATGGTGAGGCTGGCGCTGGACAGGGCTTCGTGGCCGCCGGGATAGCGTTTGGTGACCTGGTTGAAACTGATCATGCCGTGAACACCGCTTCGACAAATTCGCGCGCATCGAATGGGCGCAAATCGTCCATCCCTTCGCCGACACCGATGTAGCGCACCGGAATCGGCCGCGCCAGCGCTGAGCGCGCTTGCGCAATGGCCGCGATGGCGCCGCCCTTGGCGGTGCCGTCAAGCTTGGTCAGAACGAGGCCGGTTACGCCGAGCGCATCGTCGAACGACTTCACCTGTGTCACCGCGTTCTGCCCGGTGTTGGCGTCGAGCACCAGCAGCACTTCGTGCGGCGCGCCGGGCGCGGTTTTTTCGATCACGCGTTTGACCTTCTTGATCTCCTCCATCAGATGCAACTGGGTCGGCAGACGACCGGCCGTGTCGGCCAGCACCACGTCGATGCCGCGCGCGCGCGCGGCCTGGATGGCGTCGAAAATCACCGCAGCCGAGTCGCCCTTGTCCTGGCTGATGACGGTGACGTTGTTGCGCTCGCCCCAAACCTGCAGTTGTTCGCGCGCAGCGGCGCGGAAGGTGTCGCCCGCCGCCAGCAGCACCGACAAACCCTGCGACTGGTACAGCTTGGCGAGCTTGCCGATGGTCGTGGTTTTGCCCGCGCCGTTGACGCCGGCCAGCATCAGGATGAACGGCTTTTGCGGCGTGATGTCGAGTGGCGCCTGCAGCGGCAGCAATAGATCAACCAACGCCTGTTTCAACGCAGCCTGCAAGTCGGACGCTTCGGTCAGGCCTTCGCGCCGCACCTTTTTCTGCAAGGTGTCGAGCAAGGCATGCGTCGCATCGACGCCGATATCCGCGGTGATGAGGATGGTTTCGAGCTCATCGAACAGCTCGGCGTCGATCTTGCGTCCGACTCCGAACAGGCTGGAGAGCTGGCCGCCCAGCCGGTCGCGGGTTTTGGCCAGTCCCTGTTTGAGGCGCTGCGCCCAGCCCGGGCGAACAGGCGTGTCCGCTGGTTCGGCTGCGGGCGCGGCGACGACACTGGGTGCCGCAGGCTGTTCGGGTGCGACCGGTTCGAGCGCGGTCGTGTCCGGTGCGGGAGTGGGTTTGGGTTTTTTGAAGAAACTAAACACGGATAGAGGCAGTCAGCACAGCTGTTTGACGAACGCCTAATCTTATCATTCGACTACGGCTTATCATGCGGGCTCATTCAATTAGAGGTGTAGACATGCGGAGCATGTGGGGAATCGTACTGGCGCTTGCGGTAAGCAGCGCGCAGGCAGCGGTGACGGATGTCACGCTGGACAATGGGCTGCGGGTGATCGTGCAGGAAGACCATCGCGCGCCGGTGATGGTGTCGCAGGTCTGGTATCGCGCCGGCTCGATGGATGAATTCAACGGTACCACGGGTGTTGCGCACGTGCTCGAACACATGATGTTCAGGGGCACCAAAGACGTGCCATCGGGCGAGTTCTCGAAAAAAATCGCAGCGGCGGGCGGGCGCGAGAATGCGTTTACCAGCCGCGACTACACCGCCTATTTCCAGCAAATGCAGAAAGACCGGCTGGAGCTGTCCATGCAACTTGAATCAGACCGCATGGCAAATCTGGTGATCAGCGACGAGCTGTTCGCCAAGGAAATCCAGGTGGTGATGGAGGAGCGGCGGCTGCGCACTGACGACCAGCCGCAATCGGTGGTATACGAGCACCTGATGGCGGACGCGTATCAGACGCATCCCTACCGCCGTCCCATCATTGGCTGGATGGACGATTTGCAGCACATGACCGGGCAGGATGCGCGCGACTGGTATGCGCGCTGGTACGCGCCGAACAACGCCACCCTGGTGGTGGCGGGCGATGTAAAGGCCAACGAAGTGGTCGCAATGGCCAAGAAATATTTTGGTGTCTTGCCGGCGCATGCGCTGCCCGTACGCAAGCCGCAGGATGAGCCGGCCCAGGTGGGCAGCAAGCGCATCGTGGTCAAAGCGCCGGCGAAACTGCCCTACCTGCTGATGGCCTGGCATGCCCCGACCCTGAAGGACTGGCAGAAGGACACCACGCCCTACGCGCTGCAGATACTGGCCGGCGTGCTGTCGGGCAACGACTCGGCGCGGCTGCAAAAATCGCTGGTCAAAACGCAGCAGGTTGCGGTGAACACGAGCGCAGGTTACGACGCGGTTGCGCGCGGGCCCAGCATGTTCATGATCGATGCGACACCCGCACCAGGCAAATCCGTGGCGGCGCTGGAACAGGCCATCCGCAGTGAAATCGAGCGCGTGCAGCGCGATGGGATCAGCGCAGCGGAACTCGCGCGGGTCAAGGCGCAAGTCATCGCGGGCGAGGTGTACCAGCGCGATTCGCTGTTTTATCAGGCGATGCAACTGGGCGAATACGCCATCGCCGGCTTACCGCCTGAGGCGCTGGCGCACCGCGTAGATAAATTGCGCGCGGTGACCGCCGAGGAGGTGCAGACCGCTGCTCGGCAATGGCTGATCAATGACCAGCTAAGCGTGGCCGAACTCGACCCGCAACCGTTAAAACCGCAGCCGCGTCGCGCGGCGGTAGAGGGAGTGCGCCATGACAATTAAACCCTTCCTGATTGCATGGCTGCTCTGCCTGCCGCTGTCGGCGCAGGCTGCAGTTGTAATCCAGAACTGGCAAACGCCGCAGGGCGCGCGGGTCTATTTCGTCGAAAGCCACGAGCTGCCGATGCTCGATATTTCAGTGGATTTTCCTGGCGGCAGCGCACGCGACCCGGCTGGCAAGGAAGGTCTCGCACAGCTGACCCACAGCCTGCTCGATCAGGGCGCAGGTGGATTGTCCGACACCGAAATTGCGCACCGGCTGGCGGATGTCGGCGCTGAATTGGGCGGCGCGTTTGATCGCGACCGCGGCGGCGTCACCTTGCGCACGCTTTCGTCCAGCGCTGAGAAAACGGCTGCGCTCGAGTTGCTGGCGCGCGTGCTGCAACAGCCCGAGTTTCCGCCGGCCGTCATCAAGCGTGAAAAGCAACGGCTGATTTCGGGCATTCGAGAAGCCGAAGCCGACCCCGGCACGGTTGCCGACAAAGCGTTTTATCGCACGCTGTATGGTACGCATCCGTATGCGCACGATGAGTCGGGCGACCCCGCTGCCATCGAAAAGCTCACACGCGGCGACCTGCAGACGTTTTATCGTGCGCACTACAGCGCGCCCAATGCGGTGATTGCGCTGATGGGCGACATCAGCCGTGCCGAAGCCGAGGCCATCGCGGCGCGGCTTGCGGCAGGCTTATCGAAGGCGGCGCGCGTGGCCGAGCTGCCGCAACCCGCCCCGGCGCCGGTCTCCGACGCACGCATCGCCCATCCGTCCACGCAAAGCCATGTGCTGGTGGGTGCGGTCGGGATGGCGCGCGGCGATCCCGATTTCTTTGCGCTGTATGTCGGCAACTATGTGCTGGGCGGCGGCGGCTTCGACTCGCGGCTGATGAAGGAAGTGCGCGACAAGCGCGGCTATGCCTACAGCGCCTACAGTTATTTCAACCCCATGCAGGTGGCCGGGCCGTTCCAGCTGGGTCTGCAGACCAAGACCGAGCAGACGGACGCTGCGCTCAAGGTGGCCAGGGACACGCTGCGGCAGTTCATCGCCGAGGGGCCCAGCGAGGCTGAACTCACGCAGGCCAAATCCAACCTGACCGGCGGATTTCCGTTGCGCATCGACAGCAACAAAAAGATCCTCGACTACCTGTCGGTGATCGGTTTTTACAATTTGCCGCTGGATTATCTGGATACCTGGGTCGACAAGGTGAATGCGGTGGACGTGGCAGCGGTGAAGCAGGCGTTTGCCCGCCGCCTGGATGCCGACAAGCTGGTGACCGTGGTGGTGGGGGCCGTGGGTGCTCGCTAAGCGCGCCGCGCCGAATCGTGCGCATGGCGTGGCCAACCGGGTGCGCATCATCGGTGGTCAGTACCGCCGCCGTTTGCTGGATTTTCCCGACGCCGACGGCTTGCGTCCCACGCCCGATCGCGTGCGCGAGACCCTGTTCAACTGGCTGGGGCAGGATTTGCCGGGATGGACCTGCCTGGACCTGTTTGCGGGCAGCGGCGCGCTTGGGTTCGAGGCGGCCTCACGCGGCGCGGCGCGTGTTGTCATGATCGAACGTGACGCTAAGGCCATCCGTGCGCTGGAAGCCAACCGCGCCACACTTGGAGCCAGTCAGCTCGACATCCTGCGGGCCGATGCGCTGGCCTGGCTGGCAACCAATCGCGAGACCTTCGACCTGATTTTTATCGACCCGCCGTTCGATAGTGGGCTGGCCGTGGCCGTGCTGCCCGAACTGGCGCCCCACCTGACATCCGGCGGCCAGGCCTACATCGAACAAGCCACACCCGTGGTCGCGCCGCCCGGGCTTATTATCCAGCGCAGCGGGCGCGCAGGGCGCTCGCACTTTGCGTTGCTGCAGAAGGAGTAAGCCATGCTGACTGCTGTCTATCCCGGCACCTTCGACCCGATTACGCGCGGCCACGAAGATCTGGTGCGGCGCGCAGTGCGGCTATTCGATCATGTGGTCGTGGCCGTGGCCGAATCGCGCAACAAACGGCCTTTTTTCAACATGGAAGAACGCGTGGCGATGGCGCGCGAAGTGCTGGCCGACGTGCCGAAGGTGCGGGTGGAAGGGTTTTCCGGCCTGTTGATCGACTTTGTTGCCGAGCAGGGCGCGATTGCCGTACTGCGGGGCTTGCGTGCGGCATCCGATTTCGAATACGAATTCCAGCTGGCGGGGATGAACCGCAACCTCAAACCCGACATCGAAACCTTGTTTCTCACTCCGTCCGATCAATACATGTTCATTTCCGCCAGCATGATCCGCGAAATCGCGCAGCTGGGCGGCGAGGTCGCGCCTTTTGTCCACCCATTGGTGGCGCAGCGATTAAGTGAGAAAATTAGTAAAAGCTGATATGACCCGGAGAACCCCATGTCGATGATGATCACGGACGAATGCATCAATTGCGACGTCTGCCTGCCTGAATGCCCCAACGACGCCATTTCCCAAGGCGATGAGATTTACATCATCGACCCCAACAAATGCACCGAGTGTGTCGGCCACTTTGATACGCCGCAGTGTGTGGAAGTGTGCCCGGTCGACTGCATTCCGCTGAATCCAGATTACCCCGAAACCAAGGATCAATTGCAGGCGAAGTTTCTGCGCCTGACCGCGAGCAAGTAAAACTCAGGCGGTTTTAGCCAGCCGCATCCCGCTCAGGTCATCGAACAGGGCATCGGCAATGCGCGTGTTGATGCGCGCCAGATTGTCCAGTTGGTCGCGCACCGTGCCGATGGTCGTTTCAAGTTCGGCAATCCGGTCATCCAGTGTTTCGGTCGCGGCATGGATGCGGCTGACGCTTTCCAGGCGGCGTTTCAGCTGGGTTTTATGTTCGCGTATCTGGGTTTCCATCGGTGAAATGGTCGCCTTGAGCCAGGCTTCCGTTTCACTGTTGGCCAACTCGAACACCTGCACCACTTTGCTGGCCAGGGTTTCAAAAAAGCGTGTGGTCAACTGCCGCTGGCCAACCGTCAGCATGTTGAGCGTGGTGTTGAAGCGCTCATCAAAAATCCGCTCCAGCCGGCTCATTTCCTTGCGATATTTGCCCAGACTGTAATCCGGCGGACTGACTGCGGCCAGCCCGTGCTCGTTGCTGAATTTCTGGTACATCGCATCCATCATGGCGCGAATGTCCTTGATGACGGCACTTGACGCATTGAGGTTGCCGTCAACCTGACGGAAGAAATGTCCCATTGCCTCGCGCAGCCCCGCGCTGAAATAGCTTTTTTCCATCGCCTGCCGCACCCGGCTAACTTCAACTTTCAATGCGGGCATTCCCAGGTGGTCACGCAAAATGGCAACCTGCGATGCAAATACATTGCGCAGCGCATTGAACTGCTGCAAGCCCCGTTCAAACTGTTGTTTGTCTTCGTTGGCCTTGATCATCATGCCCTGGATCACGCCGCGATTCTTGCCACGCAGCCCTTCCAGTTCGTCTACCTGATCCTGAATGGCGGAGAGCCGGGTTTCCAGCAACTCCGTGGTTTTAACCACTACATCTTCGACGACCAGCTGTGACGATTCGCTGACCAGGGCTTGCTTGCACGGTATGAGTTCCAGCGTCAGCGCCGCTTCCAGCTCGGGCAAGCGGCTTTTCATCAACAGTGCGGCATCCCCGCGCACTTTGGCCACCAGCGCTTTCTGCGCTGACACCGGGTAGATCTGGTTGAGCGGCAGATCGAGCAACGCTGCGCTGCTGGCGGCCTGCTTGGTAATCTCGGCATCGATTTCGGCCTGGGTTTTGAGTTCATCCCACAGCCCGTCAATCTTGTTGAGCACGACCAGGCGCGCACGACTGGCGCCGCCGACTGGCGCAATGTGATGGTGCCAGATTTCGATGTCGGACTTGGTCACGCCGGTGTCGGCGGCCAGCAGGAACAAGACGGCATGGGCATTGGGCAGCATGCTGAGCGTGAGTTCCGGCTCGGTGCCGATGGCGTTCAGCCCCGGCGTATCGAGTATGACCAGCCCCTGTTTGAGCAAGGGATGCGGAAAATTGATCAGGGCATGACGCCAGCGCGGAATCTCGATGTGCCCGTCATGCGCCAGATAGCGGGCAGTTTCTTCATCTTCCGGGTTGATCAGGCCGTAGGCTTCGGCGGTGCTGCCTTCGACGCGCAGGGTGTCGGCCAGCCGCATCAGCGTGGCGCTCATTTCGTCGGCCGAATCGAGATTGAGCGGGAATTCGGACCAGGCCGCCGCGTCGAGTTTGAAGTCGGCCAGGCTGCCAGGCTGGGTCTTGGTTTCGATCGGCAACAGGCGCAGCGAGGGAGAGCGGGTGGGCGTGTAATACAGTTCGGTGGGGCACATCGTGGTGCGCCCGGCGGACGATGGCAGCACGCGCTGCCGGTAATCGGAAAAGAATATCGCGTTGATGAGCTCGGATTTGCCGCGCGAAAATTCGGCAACGAAAGCCACGTTCAGCGTGTCTTCCTGCAGACGGCCGAGCAACTGGTTCAGCCGCATCTCGGATTCGGCGTCGCACAGTTCCTGTGTGTTGAGCCAGTCGCGCAGCGCCTCGACGCGCACGTATACCGCCTCGCGCCAACCGCTGTAGTGCTCGAATTCGTCAACCAGAGTGGTGGGAGTCATGGGGCCAATTTATCAGGTAAAGCACGGATGTTTAACGACATGTTAGTGACAAACTTGATTGCCATGGAAGCGGCGCGCATTAACGTTGACAGCCGGGGCAGTAAAAGCTGGCGCGCTGACCCTGCACGATACGCCGGATTGGCGTGGCGCAGGTTTTGCACGGCAGGCCTGCGCGGTCGTACACCCGTGTTTGTAGCTGAAAATAACCGAGTTCGCCGCTGCTGTGGACGTAATCGCGCAATGAACTGCCGCCCGCCGCAATCGCCGCCGTCAGCACCTGCTTGATTGACGCCACCAGCCGTGCGCAGGCCGGGCGTGTCAGTCGCCGCGCGGCGGTGGCGGGGCGGATGCCGGCATGGAACAGCGACTCGGACGCATAGATGTTGCCGACGCCGACCACTACCTGCGCATCCATGATGACCTGCTTGATCGCGGCATTGCGGCGCTGGCATTGCGCATGCAGATAGGCTGCATCGAAATCCGGGGTGAGGGGTTCCGGGCCCAGATGCGCCAATAACGGGTGACAGGCCACATCGTCCGTCCACAACACCGCGCCAAAGCGGCGCGGGTCGCGCAGTCGCAGCGTGGTGCCGTCGTCGAACAGCCAGTCGACATGATCGTGCAGCGCAGCGGGTTCATCGGGTTCTACAAAGCGCAGGCTGCCCGACATGCCCAGATGCACGATCTGGCTGACCGCGCCAAAATCGAACAACAGGTATTTGCCGCGCCGGGTAAGGCCATGCAGCGTTTGCCCGACCAGTTGCGCCGCCAGTTCGTCCGGCACTGGCCAGCGCAGGCGCGGATTGCGCACCACAATACGTTTAAGCGTGCGGCCTTGCAGGCGTGGTAACAAGCCCAGACGGGTGGTTTCTACTTCAGGTAATTCGGGCATGGCGTGAGGTGGCTGGGTGGCGATCAAGGCGGTGCCCGTAAAATGCGCGGCACCATTTCAGTATTTTGCTCCCGCAAGCAGGAACCGAATCGATACACTGTGATTCTATATAACGCACTTCAATCAGGTTATTCCGGCGTCCCTTGATATTTTGAACTCACGACTTTCTCTGCTGCTGGCGATGCTGCTCAGCGGCGCGGCTTCGGCTGCCGATCCCTTTGATGTGTTCCCGCGTGTACTGCCGTCACCGGCGGCTGACTTGCGTCCGGCTGCGGCATGCAATCTTGCTGCGCTGTCGGGGCCGATTACGCTGGCGCACGCGGTGGAGCGCGCCTTGTGCGCCAATCCCGCCACCCGCAGTGCCTGGCTCGCGTCGCGGTTGCGCGCGGCCGAGCTGGGGCAGGCAGACAGCGCCTATCTGCCCGACGTGTCGATCAACGGCAGTCTGGCGCGCGACGGCAACAGCGTGCTGCCGAACGATTACACCGCCTGGCAAATCGGCATCGAGGCGCAATATCTGCTGTACGACTTCGGCGGCCGTGACGCCCGCCGCGATGCCGCCGAGTCCTTGCTCGCCGCCGCACTCGCCAGCCATGAAGCCAGCGTGCGCGTGCTGTATCTGCAAACGGTTACCGCGTATTTCAATTTGCTGACGGCGCAGGCTGCGATTACCGCTGCGCGCGAGGTCGAGGCCTCGGCGCTCGCTGCATTCAAGGCCGCCGACGCGCGGGTGGGCGCGGGCACCGCGATTCCGGTCGACCGGCTGCAGGCCAAAACCCAGTACACCCAGCGCCAGATCGAGCGTATCCGCGCCGAAGGCGCGGCCGCGCGCCTGCAGGGCGAACTGGCGGCGTTGATGGGGGACGCCAGCCAAAATCACTTCAGCGTGGTCGATAACGAATGGGCGTTCAGCCAGCCGCTGGACATGAACAACGCGGTGGATGCGCTGATCGAGGCCGCACGCAGCCGGCGGCCCGAATTGCGCGCGGCGGAGGCAACGCTGCAGGCGCGCGAGGCGGACGTGCAGAGCGCCAGGGCCGATGGCATGCCGCGTCTGTCGGCGTTTGTGAATGCGCAGCGGCAGGATATTGATGCGCTGGCGGTGAACACTTCCAGCCTGGGGCTCAACCTGACCATTCCTTTATTCACCGGTTACCGCAGCACCTATCAGATCGCTGCGGCGCAAACCCAGGCGGCACTGGCGGCGGTAGATTTCGATAGTGTCAATAATCAGGTGGCGCTCGACGTGTGGCAGGCGTATCACAGGCTGCAAACCGAAACCGCAGCAGACAGCCGCAGCACCGATCTGGTGGAAAGCGCGACCGCCGCCGAAAAACTGGCGCTCGGTCGCTACCAGGCGGGACTCGGTATTTTGCTCGACGTGCTGAGCGCACAGGCCAGCCTGGCGCAGGCGCGCTACACCCAGTTGCTGACGCAGTTGGGATTGCGCGTGGCGCGTGCCGAGTTGGCGCAGGCGATCGGTGAATTGAGCTGGGACTGGATGGAACCCGCAGAGCGGGAAGGGACGAAATGAAAAAGCTGGGGATGGTGGGGTTGCTGCTGATGGTAGCGGCGGCAGGATGGTGGTGGAGCAACACGGACAAGCCGGGCGAGCCGCAATTTCGCACCGAGTCAGTGGGCCGCGGCGATATCAGCGCCCAGGTGTCGGCCAACGGCACCCTCAACCCGGTCACGCTGGTCAACGTCGGCACCCAGGTGTCGGGCACCGTCAAGCGCATCGAGGCCGACTTCAACCAGCAGGTCAAAGCCGGGCAGGTGCTGGCCGAACTCGATCCAGCCCTGTTTCAGGCCGCACTGGCACAAAGCACGGCCAACGTCGCCAACGCGCAGGCGCAGCTGAATCTGGCGCAGGCCAATGCCGCCCGCATGCAGACCCTGTTCAAGCAGGAATACGTGTCGCGGCTGGAGCTCGATCAGGCCGTGGCGGCACAGGCGCAGGCACAGGCGCAACTGCGGCTGGCACGCGCGCAGCAGACGCGCGATGAAATCAATCTCGGCTTTACTACGATCCGTTCGCCGGTCGACGGTACCGTGATCGACCGCCAGGTGGATGTCGGCCAGACCGTGGCGGCGAGTTTCCAGACGCCGACGCTATTCCAGATCGGCAAGGATCTGACGCGGATGCAGATCGATTCCACCGTGTCGGAAGCCGACATCGGGCAGGTCAAGATCGGGCAGCCGGTCAAATTCCGCGTCGATGCGTTTCCCGATGCCGACTATAGCGGCGTGGTGCGGCAGGTGCGGCTGAACGCCAAGACCGAGCAGAACGTCGTCACCTACAACGTAGTGGTCGATGTCGCCAATGCCAACCTGGCGCTGATGCCGGGGATGACAGCCAATCTGCAAGTGCAGGTGGAAACCCGCCCCGACGTGCTGCGGGTGCCGACCACGGCCTTGCGCTTCCGTCCGGCGGACAGTGCGACCGAGGCGGCCAGCAAGCCGCGTGGCTCGGCGGTGTATGTGCTGGCCGACGGCAAGCCGGTGCGGGTCGCCATCAAAACCGGGATCAGCGACAAGGCCTATACCCAGGTTGTCAGCGGAAAATTGAAGCCGGGCGATGCCGTGATCGTGGCCGATCTCGGGGCAAAAAAGGACAATAGCGGTAGCCCACCGCGCGGACGCCTGTTCTAAATGACGATGCCGCTGATTGAGGTGGTCAACCTCGAAAAGGATTACGCGACCGGCGCTGGCGTATTCCAGGCGCTGCGCGGCGTGAGCCTCACTATCGTCGAGGGCGAGTTCGTCGCCATCATGGGCGCGTCGGGTTCAGGCAAAAGCACCTTCATGAATCTGCTTGGCTGCCTCGACCGCCCCACACGCGGCAGCTATCGCCTCCACGGTCAGGACGTCAGTGGCCTGTCGTCGGACCAACTGGCCGCCTTGCGCAACCGTGAAATCGGCTTTGTATTCCAGGGCTTCAACCTGCTGCCCAAATTGACCGCGCTCGACAACGTCGCGCTGCCGCTGATGTACGCCGGCATGGCGCGCGAAGCGCGGCAGCAGCAGGCGCAGGCCATGCTGGAGCGGGTGGGACTGGGCGAGCGCTCGCATCACACGCCGTTGCAACTGTCGGGCGGACAGCAGCAGCGGGTGGCGATTGCACGGGCGCTGGCCACGCGTCCGCGCATCATTTTTGCCGACGAACCGACCGGTAATCTCGACACAGAAACCAGTCGTCAGGTGATGGATTTCTTCAGGCAGCTCAATCGCGAAGAAGGCATCACGCTGGTGCTGGTCACCCACGAAGCTGACATCGCGGCCTATGCGCGGCGGCGCATCCGGTTTCAGGATGGTCGCGTGGTGGAAGACGTGGTGCAGACAGAGGTCGCGGCATGATTTTCAGCAGCCTGCTCGAAACTGCATGGCATGCGCTTGCCACCCACCGCATGCGCAGTTTCCTCACCATGCTGGGCATGGTCATCGGCGTGGCGGCCGTCATCCTCATGATGGCGATCGGCGAGGGCGCGCAGGTAATGGTGCGCGACTCGATCAAGTCGATGGGCAGCAATCTGTTCATCATCCTGTCGGGAGCCTCCACGTCGAGCGGCGCGCGCGTGGCAACGGGCAATGCCCCCACACTGACCACCGAAGATGCCGAGGCCATTCGCAACCTGAGCGATGTGCTGGCAGCAGCACCGGTTACGTCCGGCGGTGCGCAACTGATTTACAACGGCGTCAACTGGAGTACGTCGGTTTATGGCACCACGCCTGATTACATCCAGGTGCGCAATTGGTCGCTTGCATCTGGTGGCTTCTTCAACGAGGCCGACGTGCGTAACGGCGCACGGGTGGCAGTCATCGGCCAGGTCGTTGCGCGCGAACTGTTTGGCGACGAAGATCCGCTCGGCAAAGTCATACGCATCAAGCAGGCGCCGTTTGAAGTAATTGGCGTGCTGACGGCCAAGGGACAAAGCCTGGACGGGCGCGATCAGGACGACACGGTGATCGTGCCATTCAGCAGCGCGCAGCAAAAACTTTTCAGCAACAGGATGCGCAATCGCGCCCGCTTCATCATGGCGCAGGCCGTGTCGGAAAAAAGCATGGGCATCGCCGAGTCCACCATCACCGACGCGCTGCGCAGTCGCCACCGGATCGGGGTCGGGCAGGAAGACGACTTCAGCGTGCGCAACCTCACCGCCATTGCCGAAACCGCCGCTGCCACCACCCGCATCATGAGCATCCTGCTCGGCACCATCGCTGCCATCTCGCTGGTGGTGGGCGGCATCGGCATCATGAACATCATGCTGGTGTCGGTGACCGAGCGCACCCGCGAAATCGGCATCCGCATGGCGATCGGCGCGCGCAGCCGCGACGTGCTATGGCAGTTTCTGATCGAAGCGCTGACGCTGTCGCTGATCGGTTGCGGCATCGGCCTGTTGCTCGGTGTGGGCGGCGCCTGGCTGGTTGGCATCCTGGTTGGCCTGCCGGTCGCGGTGACGCCCACCTCGGTGCTGCTGGCGGTCGGCGTGTCCTTTATCATTGGCGTGTTTTTTGGTTTTTATCCGGCGCGGCGCGCCGCCGGGCTCGATCCGATCGAGGCGCTGCGTTCGCAATGAGGGGTTCGAATGAACCTTGCTTGCAGGCAGGCCTCGAAGGCTTAGAATCGTGACAAGTCGTTCCACCAACAAGGTATTCAGCATGACGCAGTTCAAACTTCTTCCTCTATACGCCGCCCTGCTGCTGGTAACCGCATGCAGCCAGCCCGCTGTAAAGGCCTCGCAACCGGAAGCGATTGCGTCGCAGCAGGCCGCTGCGGACGCGGCAGCTGAGGAGGCGGCCAAAGTCGCCAAGGCCAACGCGGAAGCGGCGTACCCCAAGCAACCGTTGACGCCGGACATCCTGTTCAAGTTTCTGGTAGCCGAAGTGGCCGGCCAGCGTGGCGCAATGGGTGTGGCGCAACCGGCCTATATGGATCTGGCGCGGCAAACGCGCGATCCGCGTATTGCCCGTCGCGCGGCCGAAGTGTCCATGTTTGCGCGGAATCAGGCGGGTGCGCTGGAGGCTGCCCAATTGTGGATGGCAACCGAGCCGGATTCGGAGCGCGCGCAACAAACCGTGGTGGGGCTGTTGCTGAACGAGGGCAGGCTTGCTGAAGCCGAGCCCATCCTGCGTACTTTGCTGAAGCAAAACCCGGCAGACACATTCATGCAGTTGTCGGCCTTGATGGGCAAGATACGTGACCATCAGGCCGCGCTGGCGATGACCGAGCGCCTGGCGGCGGATTACCCGACCCTGCCTGAGGCGCACTTTGCGGTGGCGCAGGCGGCTGCCCAGAGCGGGCGTCTGGACCTTGCGGATGCCGCGCTGAAGCAGGCCGCCAGCCTGCGTCCGGGCTGGGAGCCGGTTGCGTTGATGCGTGCGCAGATGCTGGCTAAAACCTCGTTGACCGATGCGCTGACGTTTATGCGCGATTTTCTGGCGGTGTATCCGGATGCGCGCGAAGTGCGGCTGGCCTACGCGCGTTCGCTGGTCAGCGCCAATCAGATCACCGAGGCGCGTGCCGAGTTCACCCGGCTGACCCAGGAGATGCCGCACAATGCCGAAGTGACCCTGGCGGCAGGCTTGCTGGCATTGCAAGTGGGCGATCTTGAAGCGGCACGGGGTCTGCTGACGGAAACGCTGGAATACGATCCGCGCGATGCGGACATGGTGCATTACTACCTTGGACAGGTGGCCGAGCGGATGAAGCAGCCCGAGGTAGCAGCGGCGCAATACGCCGAGGTCAAAGCGGGTAATTACCTGGTGCCGGCGCGCGCGCGACAGGCCGCGTTGCTGGTCCAGGCGGGCAAGCCGGAAGAAGCGCGCGCGCTGCTGGCATTTACGCATGGCGAAAATGAGGCGCAAAACATGCGTCTGATTCAGGCGCAGGCCGAGTTGCTGGGAGACAGCAAAAAATACACGCTGGCATTTGAGACCTTATCGGAGGGCATCAAGCGTTATCCGGATGCGGCCGATTTGTATTATGACCGCGCCATGGTGGCCGAGAAGCTGGGCAAGCTGGATGTGCTGGAAACGGATTTGCGCAAGGTCATTGCGATGCGCCCGGACAATGCGCAGGCGTATAACGCGCTGGGGTATACGCTGGCAGACCGCACCGGCCGGCTGGCCGAAGCGATCACCCTGCTGGACAAGGCCTTGTCGCTGGCACCGAACGATGCCTACATTCTGGATAGCGTCGGTTGGGCGCAATTTCGTTCGGGTAATTTGACCAAGGCACAGGATTACCTGGAACGTGCTTACAGACTGCGCCCCGACCCTGAAATTGCTGCTCATCTGGGCGAAGTATTGTGGGCACGCGGGCAGCGCGATGAGGCCGGCAAGCTGTGGCAAACCAGTCTGCAAACCCATCCCAAAAATGAAGTGTTGCTCGAAACCCTGCACCGGCTGAACCCTTGATGACTCGCGGGATTGCGGCATTGTGGCTGACGCTGGTCCTGGGTGGCTGCGCCTCGACCGCTACCGTGCCGTCTGTACCGATGGATATGCGGCTATCGGCCAACTGGACCCTGCAGGGGCGCATCGGTATTCAAACGGATACGCAAAGCGTGTCGGGGGCACTCCACTGGCAGCACCGTGAACACTCAGATGAACTGTTGCTGACGTCGCCGTTGGGGCAAGGCGTTGCCCGGATCGTGATCAACGCTGACGGCGCCGTGCTCGAAATGCCCAACCAGCCTGTGCGGCGCGCGGCGGACGCCGAATCCCTGACGCGTGAAACCTTGGGGTATGCGCTGCCGGTTGCGGGTTTGGTCTGGTGGGTGCAGGCGCAACCCGCGCCTGACCGTGTGTTTGAGTCGACGCGCGACGCCGCTGGACGTCTCGCGCAGCTCAGGCAGGATGGCTGGGTGATCGATTATCTGCAATATGCCGCTGATGCGCCTGCGCGCCCGCGCAAGTTGCTGGTGGCACGCGACGGGCTAGAAATTCGCCTGGTAGCGGATAACTGGACAGCCGAATGAGCCACGCCTACCCCGCCCCCGCCAAACTCAATCTGTTTTTGCACGTTGTCGGCCGTCGCGCAGACGGCTACCACTTGTTGCAAAGTGTATTCCGCTTGATCGATCGCGCCGACACGGTGCATCTGGAGTTGCTTGACGATGGCCGTGTGGTGCGCGAGGGCGATTTGCCCGGTGTCGCCGAAGACGATGACCTGACGGTGCGTGCTGCGCGGCTGTTACAAGCCTATGCCCCGGAAGGTGCGGGGGTGAGCATCCGGCTGGAAAAGGTACTGCCGCTAGGCGGCGGACTCGGCGGAGGCAGTTCCGACGCGGCCACCGTGCTGCTGGCGCTTAATCGGCTGTGGCAGATCAACCTGTCGCGTGAACAACTGCAGCAGCTTGCGCTGCAACTGGGCGCCGATGTGCCGGTGTTCGTGTTTGGCCAGACTGCGTTTGCTGAAGGCGTGGGCGAAATTCTGTGCCCGCTGAGCGCGCCGCCCGCGTGGTATGTGGTGCTCATGCCGCCGGTTCAGGTGCCGACCGCTGCAATTTTTGCCGCGCCGGAATTGACGCGCAACACGCCTGCCCTTAAAATAGCGCGCTTTTCCGCAGGCATGGGTCGAAATGACCTGCAGCCGGTGGTTGTCAGCCGTTATCCCGAGGTTGCCCGTTATCTTGAATGGCTGGCGCAGTTTGGTGAGGCGCGGATGACCGGTTCGGGTGCCTGTGTGTTTGCATCATTCGAGACAGAAGACGCGGCGTGGAACGTGTTGCGTCAGTTGCCTGAAACGATGCAGGGTTTTGTGGCGCAGGGTCTCGATATGCACCCGTTGTTTGATTGTTGCGCCTGAGCAGTACCGGTTTACCTGTTAAGCAGTACCCGTTGGGGAGTCGCCAAGTGGTAAGGCATCGGATTTTGATTCCGACATTCGTAGGTTCGATCCCTACCTCCCCAGCCAGATTATGCGAACAGCCGCCCGTGGCGGCTGTTTTTGTTTTGGTGCCTGAGCCCAATCGCCGGAGACGCGCGTGTCCATTGATAACTTGATGGTTTTTAGCGGGAATGCCAACCCGCGCTTAGCCAACGATGTGGCGCGCCATCTCAACATCCGGCTTGGCCGCGCCACCGTATCGCGCTTTTCGGATGGCGAGGTGATGGTCGAAATCCTTGAGAACGTGCGCGGCAAGGATGTGTTCGTGTTGCAATCGACCTGTCAGCCGACCAATGACACCCTGATGGAAGTGATGGTGATGGTGGATGCGCTGAAGCGTGCATCGGCCGGCCGCATTACCGCCGCGATACCGTATTACGGCTATGCGCGCCAGGACCGCCGTACCCGTTCGGCGCGGGTGGCGATTACGGCCAAGGTGGTTGCCAATATGCTGCAGGTCGCGGGCATCGACCGCCTGATGACGATGGATTTGCACTCGGACCAGATTCAGGGCTTTTTCGACGTTCCGGTCGACAATATTTATTCCAGCCCGATCCTGCTGGGCGATATCTGGAAACGCAATCATCCGAATCTGATGGTGGTGTCGCCCGATGTGGGCGGCGTGGTGCGGGCACGAGCCATCGCCAAACGTCTCGAATGCGAGCTGGCGATTATCGACAAGCGCCGCCCCAAGCCGAACGTTGCCAAGGTGATGAACATCATCGGCGATGTGAAAGACCGCACCTGCATCATCATGGATGACATGGTGGATACCGCCAACACGCTGTGCGAGGCGGCCAATGCGCTGAAGGAGCATGGCGCGAAGCAGGTGATGGCGTATTGCACCCATGCGGTGTTGTCGGGTACGGCGGCCGAGCGCGTGACGAACTCCGCGCTGGATGAGCTGGTGATAACCGACACCATTCCGCTGCGCGAGGATGCGCTGGCGTGCAAGAAAATCCGGCAATTGTCGGTGGCTGAATTGCTGGCGGAAACCATCCGCCGCATCAGTAATGAGGATTCTGTCAGTTCGCTCTTTATCGAGTAGCGGGCGTCGAATACCCCTGGTCGCGGGGGCGGGTTGTTGTTACTTAATGTTGTGAAAATTGGAGAAACACTATGGAAATCGAAATTATTGCTGCCAAGCGTGAATTGCAAGGTACGGGTGCGAGCCGCCGTCTGCGTCACGCGGGCAAGGTTCCCGGCATTGTCTACGGCGGCACCGCTGCGCCCGTGCAGATCGAGCTGGATCACAATGCGCTGTATCACTCGCTGCGCAAGGAAGCGTTCCATGCGTCCGTGTTGTCGATGAATATCGACGGCGCCAAGGAATCCGTTCTGCTGCGCGATGCGCAATGGCACCCCTACAAACAGCAAGTGCTGCACGTTGACTTCCAGCGCGTCGACAAGACCCACAAAATTCACGTCAAGGTGCCGCTGCATTTCCTCAATGCAGACGTTGCGCCTGGCGTTAAAACCGGTGGTGGCAAGGTCAGCCATGTGACGACTGAAATCGACGTAAGCTGCTTGCCGGGCAACCTGCCCGAATTCATCGCCGTGGACCTGAGTGGTCTGGAACTGGGGCATTCTATCCATGTGTCCGAGCTCACGTTGCCCGAAGGCGTGGAACTCGTTGCGCATATTCTGCATGAGAACCCCGCTGTGGCGTCGGTTACGCTGCCCAAGGGCATGAAATCCGACGAGCCTGCGCCTGACGCTGCTGCACCCGCAGCCTGAGCATTGCGGCCGTCTGTCGTTGCGTTCTGAATCGCCATGACAGTGCCACGCCTGATTGTCGGCCTTGGTAACCCGGGGTGCGACTACGAAGAAACCCGGCATAACGCCGGGTTTTGGTTTTGCGCGCGGCTCGCGCAAGCGTGGGGGGCATCGCTCGCCATGGAGTCGCGCTTCCATGGCGTCGTCGGCAAAAATGCGCGCAATGTGTGGATGCTGTTGCCGCAAACCTTCATGAACCGGTCCGGCCAGGCGGTTGGCGCGCTTGCGCGTTTTCATCGCATCGAGCCGGCCGAGATTCTGGTGGTGCACGATGAACTGGATGTTCCGCCTGGCCAGTTGCGCCTCAAGTTTGGCGGCGGCATGGGCGGGCACAACGGCCTCAAGGACATTACGTCCCATCTAGGCACACAGGATTACT
>JAAPAA010000197.1 GCA_012274165.1 Thiobacillaceae bacterium | reverse complement strand
GCAGTATCTGGCGGTGATGCCCACCAATCTGTACGGCCCCGGCGACAACTACCACCCGGAAAACTCGCACGTCATCCCTGCGTTGATCCGCCGCTTTCACGAAGCCAAGCTGGCGCATGCGCCGAGCGTCACCGTGTGGGGCAGCGGCACCCCCAAACGCGAATTCCTCTACAGCGAAGACATGGCCGATGCCTGTGTCTACCTGATGAACCTGCCGGACGAAAAGTTTGTCCCGCTCTTGGGGCAGGACCGCAACGATGGTTTGCCGCCTTTGATGAACATCGGCGTCGGCCACGACCTCAGCATCCGCGAGTTGGCCGAGACCGTGAAGGCGGTGGTGGGCTTTGAGGGCACGCTCGAATTCGACGCCAGCAAACCCGATGGGACCCCGCGCAAGCTGATGGACGTGGGGCGATTGAATGCAATGGGGTGGAAGGCGACGACCGACATGCGCAGCGGGTTGGCGACGGCGTATCGGGATTTTCTCGCAACGAACAAATGAACTTGACTCTCACCCACCGCAGCTCCTGTAGGGTGGGTAGAACCCACCGTTCACCCGTCTGCCCGACCGCCGACGCCTGACATGAGCCTTGTCGCCAAAACCCTCTCGGGCATGCGTTGGACCACACTGGCAATGGTCACCAACGTCGGCTTCAACCTCGGCTACACGGCTGTCATGGCGCGCCTGCTGGCACCGTCAGTGTTTGGTCTCATCGCCATGGCGCAGATCGCCATCCGTTTTCTGAGTTATTTCGCCCAGCTTGGCGTGTCGCCCGCGCTGGTGCAAAAGCCCGAGCTTTCCGAACGAGACATCCGCGCAGCACTCACGCTATCAGTCGCCATCAACGCGATGCTGTTTGCCATGATGTGGCTGCTGGCGCCGCTGGCAGGCGGATTCTTTGGCAACCCTGCAGTCGTCCCCATCCTGCGCGGCCTGTCGGCTGCCTTCTTGCTAAGCGGGTTTTCTGTCATCTCGCTCGGTCTGCTGCGCCGCAATCTCCAGTTCAAGCAGCTCGCCATGGTCGAAATCGTGTCCTATCTCCTGGGCTACGGCGTCGTCGGCATTGGCAGCGCCTTTCAGGGCTATGGCGTGTGGAGCCTGGTGTTTGCCGTCATCGGGCAGGAGGCCATCACCCTGGTAGCGAGCTATGCGTTCGTCCGTCACAGCTTGCGTCCGCTGTTCGCGTGGGCCGACATGCGCCACTTCCTGCACTACGGCGGCAAATACTCCGTCATCGGCTTACTCGAATACATTGGCGCCAACGTCGATTCCCTGCTGATCGGTCGCTGGTACGGCGAAACCGCGCTGGGTTTTTACAATCGGGGGCAAATGATGGTGAAGCTGCCCATGCACAACATTGGCAATGCGGTCACCAAAGTGCTGTTCCCCGTACTCAGCAGCGCCCAGACAGACACCCAGAAAATGGCGCGCGGCTATCTTGCCGGCTGGGTCATTATCGGCAGCATCGCCGCATCCGTCAGCCTGGCCCTCATTCCTGCCGCATCCGATGCCGTGCTCACGCTTCTGGGACCGCGGTGGACTGCCGCCATTCCCATTGTCGAAATCGCCGCGATGGCCGTGCCGTTCGCCTTCCTCACCCGGCTATCCGGCATCGTGTGCGATGCCCAGGGCCTGCTCTGGCCCAAGCTCGTTATCCAGCTTCTGACCCTCAGCGTCCTTTCCATCGCCATCTATACCCTGCGCAGCAAGGGCGTCATCGGCTTCGCGCTCGCCATGGTGGTCGCCGAAGCCTTTCGCCTGGCGCTTTACATCGCCCTGCATTTCAGGCGATTGCCCATTCCCCTGAGCGAATTTCTCCGGGTCAACGCCGCCGTCGTCTTTACTGCTGTCGCCACCACGCTGGCTGTCTGGCAAGCTGCCCGCACCGCCCATGCGCACGTAATGCTTCCCTGGTGGAGCCTGCTGGGTGAAATCATCGCCGGCGGTGCGGCCTTTGTGTTGAGCTTTGGCCTGGCCTGGTTATGGCTGCGCACCCTGCCGGCTTTCGTCGCGCTGCGCCATCACCTGCCACTGATAGACCGTCTCGAACGCCTGTTTCCCGCTGCCCTCGTCGGGCGCAGCCGCACAGCCTGACCCCGGAATCGCCATGGATTACGACAATCTCATCTTCCTGCACATCCCCAAGGCGGCCGGTTCCACCCTGCACCCTGTGCTTGAACGGCACTACAGCAAGCGTACACGCCACACGATTCAGCCTGGACGAGCCGATGACTTTAAATGCCTGGCGCCTGATGAATATCGCCGCATCCGCCTGCTCAAGGGGCATATGCCATTTGGCATGCATGAATACCTGAGTGGGCGCAGCCGTTACGTCACACTGCTGCGCCATCCTGCCGAGCGTGTCGTTTCGCATTACTACTATGTAAAACGCCGGCCAGAGCATCAGTTGTACGCACTGGTCAGAGATGGCATTAGCCTCGCCGACTACGCGAGTGCCGGCCTTTCAGGCGAACTCGACAATGGCCAGGTGCGCCTGCTGTCTGGCCACGATCAGGACATTCCGCCCGGCCAGTGCACGCGTGACCTGCTCGATACTGCCAAAAGCAACATCGAACAGCATTTCGCAGTTGTCGGCCTTACCGAGCGCTTCGACGAAAGCATCGTGCTGATGGCAATCGAACTCGGATGGAACTGGATACCGTATTACCTCAGCCGCAACGTCACCCAGGACAAACCCGTCGCCAAACAGATCGATCCCGATGCACTCAAGGCCATCCAGCAGGCCAATCCGCTCGACTTCGAATTGTATGAGTGGGCAAGTCGTAGGTTTCAGGACCAATTCGACCAGCACAAGCCAGACGTGGCCGAACGTCTTGCGAGGCTTGATCGCGCCAACCGCCTGTATCGACCGTGGGGCAGCCTGGCCGAAACGCTTAAGCGCGGCATCAAATCACGCTTGGCGACCCGGCGTGGGAGTGGCGCATGAGGGTTGAGATCAATTGCATTCCCATGAACCCGAAGAATCAGCCTGCGGGAATTCATTCAAGGCATCCAGGTGCACCGATGACGCGGGTGTGTCCATGCGCATAGGCATTGCGGGACCACTCGCCACCGCCGATATCGAGCACCTGCTTGATGGCGATACCACCCAGCTTCCACGCGAGATGAAGGGGGCCACGCTGCTGGTTTCCCTGATCGAAGCACTGATCCGCGAAGGGCACGAGATCATCGCGTTTACGACCGATCCAGCCCTGGCGCCACGCAGACAAGTTCGCATGATCGCGCGTGGCCCCAGTTTGACTGTTTACTATGTGCCGCGGCGCCGACATGGCTTGCGGCCAGATCGGGGTGCGCGGGGGCGGATGCTGGATTTGTTCGCACTTGAGCGGCGTGCGCTAGCTGATGCAATGCGAGAAGCACGGCCGGACATTATTCATGCGCACTGGACATACGAGTTTGCCGCCGCCGCGCTGGATAGTGGTTTGCCCTGTTTGATTACCTGCCACGATTCGCCTTGGACGATTCTGAAAATTCAACGTGATCTCTACCGTTTGGGTCGCTACTTGATGGCTAAATCCGTATTCCGCCGTGCCAAGCACCTAACGGTGGTTTCGCCCTATCTGGTTGATGAACTTCGTGGTATGGCCCGTGCGCCACTGAGTGTTGTTCCTAATCCGATGCCGGACGCAGTATTCGAGGCAGGACATGTACGCTCGGCGCCGGACTTCAAAGTCTGTCCACCGCAAATCACCATGTTGCTGAGCGGTTGGTCCCCGATCAAGAATCCTGAAGCTGGCATGTTGGCGATGAGCCCCGTTCGAACCGTTTACCCAGGTGCGAAAATGCACCTTTATGGTACCGATTTCGGGCCTGGTGAACGGGCGCAGCAGTGGGCTGAAGAACATCAGCTGGAGGATGGGTTTGTCTTCCACGGCTGGACGCCGCACTCACAGACCATGCTTGAACTGGCCAATATGGACCTGCTGCTTCACCCCGCGGTGGAAGAGTCCTTCGGTATGACCATCGCCGAGGCGATGGCGCTAGGCCTACCCGTGGTGGCAGGGCAGGTGAGTGGTGCTGTGCCTTGGGTGTTGGGCGCCGAAAATGGAGGTGGGGCGCTGGTTGATATCCGTTCGCCAGAAAAAATAGCTGAAGCGTTGCTGACCATCCTGGGCGATCCGGATCTATATGTGCGCTATTCCACCCAGGGCCACGCCCGCGCGAGCGAAAACTTTTCCGCGACTGCGGTTGCCCGATCCTATCTCCAGCATTATCGCGACGTGCTTGCGGATGCCGGCATCGATCCGGCGAGTTTGCCAAGGGAGGAAGCCGCATGAAAGTGCTGCATGTCCTGAATGAACTGAAACCTTCCGGTGCGGAAACCATGTTGCGCAGCGCCGCACCTTATTGGCGCGAGCATGGTGTGACGTGCGAAATCCTTGCCACTGGTGCGGCAGAGGGCGAGTTTGCCGAAACACTGAGATCAGCTGGTTACCCAGTTCACCATTTGCCACGGCGACGCTCCCCGGCTTATTTCATGGACTTTCGCCGCTTTGTCCGGGATGGTGGCTATGAGTGGGTGCACCAACACGCTGAGGGAGCCAGTTACTGGTTTGGTCTCGCCACCATGAGTGCGGGCGCGAAGCTGGTTCGCACCATGCACAATAATTTTGCGTTCACCGGCAACCTGCGCTGGCGACGCGCCATGCAGCGGCGCCATCTGCAGTCGCTGGGAGCCCGCTTCGTATCCATTGCGCCAGGCGTGCAGCAAAATGAACGGGATCGCTTTGGCATAGCGAGCGAGCTTGTCATGAACTGGGTCGACACGGAGCGGTTCCTGCCCATCAGCCGGGAAGAGCGAGCCGCAGCCCGCGCACGCTGGGGTTTCACCGAACAGGACCTGGTGTTAGTCACCCTGGGTAACTGCTCCGCGATAAAAAATCACACTGTGCTGATTGAGGCGCTTGCCCACACGCAGGACCTGGGCCATGTGCGTTATCTGCATGTGGGGCTGGAGGATGCTTCCTGCACCGAACGCCAGTTGGCCGACGAGCTTGGCGTCAGCCAGCGAATTGTGTTTGGCGGCTGGATGCCGAACGCGCGTGATGCGCTGGCGGCCGCCGATCTCTACGTGATGCCGTCTCTCTATGAAGGCTTCAGCATATCCGCGCTCGAGGCGTTGGGGGTTGGCCTGCCTGCGCTATTGACCCGGGTCAACGGCTTGCGTGATCTCGAATCCCTGTTCCCTGGCTTGATCTATGCAAAGCCTGAGCCGCAGGCGATCGCCGGTGCCCTGCGCGAATTCTGCAAGCTTGATATACGTGAAAGAGCCAATATCGCGTCGGAATATCCCCGGCTGATACAAGAGAAATTCAGCGCGGCGCGCGGTGTTCGCGAGTACTGCCACGTTTACCGTTCAGGGGGACGACCATAAATGGAATGGTTCTTCATGGGGCTGCGTTATGCCTTCATTTCAATCCCCTTTGTCTTCGCCGTCTTGTTCGCCCTGGTGGGGTTCTGGATGCTCATTGCCACCGCGTCGCGCGTGACGGCGGGTGCATGGGTGGTGGTGACAGCCTTTCTGATTGAAACGGCGTTTGTTGCAGCGCCATTTATCCCCGTGGGCCTCAGGGTAAGCTCTGATGACCTGGCATTTGCCCTGCTGGCATCCGCGCTTTTAGCGCGTGTCCTCTTTGTCGGGTTCCCGCAGCGGGGGGCAGTTTTTCGAATATGGCTCGCAATTGGCGCCGTGTACTTTATCTCGTTGGGCGTTGGGTTGAATCAATTTGGGACTAAGGCAGGTGTCGAGGCCCGCCCGGATTTCTATGTTTGGATGGCGGGACTTTATTTTGCAAGCTTTACCTACCCACCAGAAACCCTGAAAAAATTGTGGCGCATTACACAGTGGTTCGCCTGGTTCGTGGCGGTCATAGTGATCTATCGCTGGGTAGGTCTGAAATTGGGTTTTGTGTCGGAGCGGCTTGTCGAGGTTGCCGGTGCCAGCAGCGATTTTCGCGTGGTGGGGGCAAGCCCAGCATTTTTTCTAGGTGTCGTCGGATCGGCATATTTTGGATTGTGGTTGCAGACCTCAAGACGGACGACGCTATTTGCCTCGCTATTTATGCTTGGGCTGGTCGTGGTTTTGCAGCATCGCTCAGTCTGGGTTGCCACTTTGGGCGCGCTTGCGGTACTGGCCTGGCATCAACGCGCCGAGGTATCAGCAAAGGCTTTTCCAATTATCGGCATGGGGGTAGTGATGCTGGGGTTGGCGGCCACCTTCGTTGCACTCGACCCATCGAGCCGTCTGACT
>JAAPAA010000196.1 GCA_012274165.1 Thiobacillaceae bacterium | reverse complement strand
TCTGGGGACGAGGCAGTACGCTCGCATCTTCGAGTGCTGGGTCGAAGAACTCGGACTCGATCCAGCCGAGTAAGGCACGCACTCGATGCGGCGCACCAAGGCCACGCTGATCTACCGGCGCACGAAGAACCTGCACAAGCTCGGCGCGACCCCGATGACGATGGCGCAGCCGGCCTTCGCGAAGTTCCTCGAGGATGAGACGACCGCGGCAGCCGGCCCGGTCAAGGCGGCGGGCTTGAAGCTGGATTGATCTGGCCGAGCCCGGCGCCTTATGCGAGCCCGACTTCCGTCGAGCGGATCGCGCACATGCCCCAGGGTTTGCCGACGCCGATGTCGTAGCAGCACAGGAGGCAGTAACCAAAGGCGCAGATGCTGATGCAGCCCCAGACATGGATCGTCAACGCCTCGATGTCAGCAAAGGCCGACTCGACCGGCATCGGCAGCTTCTTCGCGCCGGCCTTGCGGAGCCCGAGCTGCTTGGCCGCCTTCTGCACCAGCTCGGAAAACTCGGGCGGCGCGGCCACCCCGTGCTTGCAGCGTTCGAGGTCCAGCTTGGTGACCATGCCCTTCTTCACCACGGCGTGGACCAGACGCTTGCAGCAACCGGTTTCGAAGTAGCCCACCTCGATACGTGCCTGCTTGACTGCCTTCAGCCGCTCGATGTCGGCGTAGCGGGCCGAATCGAAAGTCTTGAACCCGGCAAGGCTGACCTGGATGGGCACCCGCTGGTGAATGGTGACGGACTTTGACGATTCGGCCATGGCCGTCCTTCAGCGTTGCGGTGATTCACGCAGTCTAGAGGTCTTGGGCGGCAGCGGAGAAGCCCCTAATGCAGTTGGCGGTCGAGACCTGGTGCCTTGGGTCATGGTCCCTGCGCTCAGTTCTTCCGCCAGCCGGCTGAAATACCGACCCAGGGCCGCTCGACTTTCTCTTTGTGCCGCCATCGGAGAGTGGCCGTCGCAGCGGCCCAACGCAAAACCTACTTGACCGCTGAGACCCGCGGCGCTTCGATGCGAGGTGCTTGCTACCTTCAAGTGGTTCTGAGGGTGACCGGTGTGCGCCGCACCGCCCACTGTCGGGGCCTGCTGGGTTGGAGCCGTCTGTTGCGATGGGCTGCAGTCAGGCTGCTCGCCAAGGGCAACAGATGTCTTGGGACTCCCAAATTCGAGCCTGCGAGAAGTTGCACCTGCACTGCCCGAGATCTCGGTGAGGGCCGGCGTAACAGGAGCGGCCCATCACATACGTGCTCGGCACCCCTTGGTGAAAATCAATTCTCAAGAAATAGTTGTGATCACTGATAGTATCTACTGAGCGGTAATTGCGGGCGTGGCTTCTTAACGTTGCACTCGCCATCAGTTTGCCAACCTGTGCGTGGTGGGAGTTGTTGCCATTAAAGCTTTGCGCGACTCATGGCTCTTGATCGCTGCGTCCGGTGCCGCCGCCCCGGTAGCCTCCTTTGGGCTGGCGCTGGCGCCATCAAGCCTCTACCGTTGGATTGCAGTCGCAGCCTTCGCGTTGTCCATCGGAGGCCTGGTTTGGTCGGTGCAGGCGTTGCGACTCAGGCTGGCGCGTGCGCTGACCGCGGTGGCCAGCGCTGAAGCGCGCTCCGCCAAATTGGCAACCGAGATGCGCGAACTGCGCGAGGCGCTGAATGAACTGCCGTGCGGCCTCGAAATCTATGACTCAGGTGACCGGCTGATCTTTTTCAACCGGCGTCTGCAGGAGCTATATCCGTGGATCGGGTTCGAGCGGCAGCTTGGCCAGACTTTCGAGAGCATCCTTCGCCAGTCGATTGCGCAAGGTCGAATTCCTGGCGCCATCGGGTGCGAGGAGGAGTGGCTGCGGAATCGACTTGCGCTTCGGGGCACGAGCGCCGAGCCGATTCTGCAGAACCTGAAGAGCGGGCACTGGATCAATACCTACGAGCTGCGTTCGGCATCCCACTATGTCGTCGGTGTACGACTCGAGGTTACCGACCTCGTTCGAGGCAAGCAGGAGTTGCAGGACAGCCGCGAGCGGCTGCAGGCCATCATCGGCTCGGCTCCTGTTGGTATCGTCACAACGGATATCGCGGGCGTGATCGTCGGCGTCAATGCCGCGGCCTCGGCCCTGTTTGGCCAGGCCGGCGAAGAGCCCGTCGGCCGCTCGATCGCCGAGTGGGTGCCCGGGCTTGATGCCACTGCGCTCGCTGCTCAAGCCGGCACGATGGGCACGCCGGCAACCATTGCTCGTCGCGATCTGGCCGGGCGCACCCAGGATGGCAACGAACTGCGCCTGCAGACTTCCGTGGCCGCGATCGGCACCGAGGCAGCGCGTGGTTTCGTTGTCATCATCGTCGACCTGAGCGAGCTCGCGCGCGCGGAAGAGGCGCGGCGAGCGCTGGAGGCGCAACTGCGCGAGTCGCAGAAGCTCGAAGCCATCGGCACCCTTGCCAGTGGCATCGCGCACGACTTCAACAATGCCCTGGCCTCGATTCTGGGCAACACGGACATTGCACGCCTGGCCATCGACAGGGGTGCCGATCTCGAGCACGACGCGCATGGGAAGGCACTGTCCAGTCTCGAACTCATTCGACGCTCGGCACAGCGGGTGCGTCACCTGGTGCGCCAGATACTCGCGTTCGGCAGGCGTCAGCCAACGCAGCGTACTGCGCAGCCGCTGCAGCCTATCGTCGATGCGGCCTTGAACATCTTGCGTGCGACCCTGCCGGCCAATGTGGTCATCGACACCTGCTTCGAGACTGAGCCGCTGCATGTGTTGGCCGACGGCATTCTGATCGAGCAGGTGGTGCTCAATTTGTGCACCAACGCCTGGCAGGCGATGGACAAGGATGGCGGACACATCGAAGTAGGCATCGCGCGCGCCAAGACCAGCATGCTCGCGCTCGCCAAGCGGCCCGACGTAGGCCGTCTCGTCAATCTCTGGGTGGCCGACGACGGAGCAGGCATGGACGAGGCAACGCGACAACGCGCATTCGACCCATTCTTCAGCACCAAGCCCACCGGTGCTGGAACAGGGC
>JAAPAA010000195.1 GCA_012274165.1 Thiobacillaceae bacterium | reverse complement strand
CGTGCAGACAATGGACGGCGCACCGTTGCCGGGCGTGCCCGGCCGTGCCGCCATCGTACTGCCGCAGGGCTGGCAGGGGCCCGCCTTCATGGTGTTCGACAATTTCGATGTGGTGATGGACTGGAACCGCTCGATGAATTACGCGCTGAGCGTGGCGCTATTCGCCCAGCAACTGGCCGGCGGCGGCGCGGTGGTGGCGCCGGCGGGCGAGCCGGGCGCGCTCAGCACTGAGCAGATGAAGACGCTGCAGCAGGACCTGAACGCGCTCGGCTTCGATGGCGGCAAGGCCGACGGCCTGCCCGGGCTGCGCACCCAGACGGCCATCCGCCTCTATCAGGTCAAGTACCAGTTGCCAGCGGACGGCTATGCCTCACCCAGCCTGTTCGCCCATATCGAGCACACCTACGCCGCCGCTGCGGGCCGACTCATTGTGACGCCGGCCCCCACCTTCGCCGGGCCGCAGGAGGAGCAGCCATGAGCCTGCAATGCTGGAAATGCGGCGCGGCCCTCACCGTGCTGTTGCCGCTGTCACGTACCGAAACCTGCCCGAGCTGCCGCGCCGATTTGCACACCTGCCGCATGTGCCGCCACTACGATTCCGGACGCGCCAAGCAGTGCCGCGAACTCGCCGCCGAGCCGGAGCCGGATAAAACTCGCGCCAATTTCTGCGGCTGGTTTGTGCCGCGTCCGGATGCCTACCGCGGCGGCGGCGCGGCGGTAGCTCAGTCCAACCGCTCGGCGCTGGAGGCGCTGTTCAAGCCGCCGGGAAAGCCCGGTCAATCATAAATGCCGAGCCATCTGGCGGCGAACGCCTTGCCCAGCGACATCTGCGGTTGCGACGGCGTCAGGCCCTCGGCTTTTTCGCGGGCGGCGATGCGCGTGCTGGCCAGACTGAACGCAGCGGTGAACGACATGGTCTGCTTCAGCGCTTCGGAAAAATAGGCGCGGCCAAAGTCGGTCATGCTGTTCTTCGCATCGCAGCCGAACGAGCTGCGGTCGGCGCTCGATGCGGTGATGACCAGCGTGTTGTCGTCCTGCAGCGCCGGAACGAAGCTGCCGGAATAGCACGCCGACACCACGATCACTTTCCATTTGATCGGCGTGGCGGCCAACGCAGCCTTGAGGCGAGCGGGGGTCAGTTGGGTAAGTTGCAGGCCATCCTCGTCGACCGACACATAGGCCGGGTCGTCCGAACCATGGCTGGTGACAAATAAAAACAGCACGTCTTCCTCGGGGTCGAGCAGACCGCCCACCCGCGCCAGCGCGGCTTGCAGCGCGGTGGTGGTGGCCAGCGGCGCAGTCGTGTGCGTATTGTTGATCAGCGCCAGCGAGCGGCCGCGCGTGTCGAAACGGCTGTCGAACAGCGCGCGCACCGAGTTCATTTCCTTCATGAACACGTCTTGCCCGCCATCGCCCGCAAAGCCGACAAAATACAGATCGGCCACCTTGGGCCGCTGCGCCCGCAAGCTGTTGAGGCTGTGGGCGAGCAGGCCGGTTTGCTGATACAACAGTGCCTCGTGGCTGCCAATTTTCAGCGGATTGTCCGCTTCGCCGGCGCTGTCCGGATCCCAGGCCTCATGCCGCGGCAGTCCCCACATCTGCACCGCCAGCACCGCGATCAACAAGCTTTCCACCGCGATGCGCCTGCCGAACGAGAGCGGCGCCCACAAGGCAACGGCGCGTGTCAGCAACGCACCCAGCCACAGCAGCACGCCCAGCGACCAGATCCAGTCCAGATTCGCATCGGTCACTGCGCGCTGCCAGACGGCGAAACCGGCATACAAATACATCAGTACCGTAGGCGCCATCGCCGTGGCGGCGACGGCATAGCCCGGCAGCAACGCAGGCGTCCGCAGCCAGTGCGCCAGCGCTGCGGCGACCGCCAGCGTCAAGCTGACCGCTGCCAGCGCTTGCAGGATGACATCGGGATTGAAGCTGCGCTTGCCCGCATCCAGTTCGAAGTAGCCGATACCGACCCCGAGGGCGAACTCGATCAGCGTCAGCCACACCAGTTGCGCGATCGAGACGCGAAACTGGCTCGCATCGATCTTGAGAAATGTCGCCAGCCGAAAGCCGGCCAGCAGATTGTGGAGCAGTGCGCGCATGGGTTAATCGATCGAATCGGGTGGCAGGCTGTTATCGGCCACAGATGCTGCCGACCTTAACCCAAGCAACGCCTGCCACTCGTACAGCAGCAGCCCTGCGCCAATCAGGGCAATGCCGACCCAGCCGCGCGCCGGGATGAACTCGGCGTTGAGCGTCTGCCCCAGCAGCAAGGCCGTCACCGGCGTCACCAGCATGATCAGCGCCACCCGCCCGGCGTCGAGATGCTTGATCACGTAGTAATACAGCGTGAAGCCCACCACCGAGCCGAACACCCCGAGATAGACGATGGCCATGCCGGCGCGCGGGGTGATGGCGGGCGGCAACCGGGCGGCATCAAAGATCACCCAGGCCAGCACGAACAGCGGCGTCGCCACGGTCAGCGCACCGGAGGTGATCGCCAGCGACGAGACGCGCACGTTGAGCCGCTTGACCCACACCAGCCCCAGCGATTGCACCGTCATTCCCGCCACCACCGCAGCGGTGCCGAGCGTGGCGCGGCTGTCGCCCGGCCACGGCTGGCCGAAGATGAACCACAAGCCGCCCAAGGCCAGCGCCAACCCAGTCAGGCGCATCGACGTAAGCGTGCGCTCACTTAACCACAGCGCCGCGAACACCCCGGTCACCAGCGGCGATAACCCGAAGATCACCGAAATCAAGCCCGACGGAATGTGCAGCGCGCCCCAGTAGGTGAGCAGCATCGCCACGAAAATCGACAGCCCGCTGATCAGGTAAAGCTGCTTTGCCGCCGGAGTGAACGGGAATTCGGTGCGCGTCGCACGCAACAAAACCAGGCAGATCGCCAGCCCGATCAGCATCCGCGCCATCACCGCGAAGCTGAACGTCGCCCCCTGCGCGCTCCATTGAATGCCGAGCGGCGTGGTCGACCAGATGAGGATGACGCCGAGATAGGCGGCGGGAACGGACATGGGTGGGAGTGCCTGCTAACGATCAGGTTGGACGGGGTCTTCGAAGTACACATCCTTGCACATCAGCATCGCTCCGAGCTTTTGCTCGGCGCCGTTTGGAAAACCGCAACGGTCGGCAAAAACTATGGTGTCCTTGTACGTACCGAACAGGCGATCCCAAAGTGGAATGTCAGCAAAATTGTATTGGTGAACATCGTACTGATGATGAATTGAATGTAGCTCCGGCGTTTGGATGAAGTATCTGAGCCATTTCGGTGTTCGCAGATTGGCGTGATAAAAATACTCGCCGGTAGCAGCAAAGAAGTTGTACCAAAATGCGCCCATCATCGAGCATCCCAACAGCGGGTAGAGAATCAACGCGCTGAGAATCGCGTCACTCAGGATTTCGACTGGATGTTTATAGAAAGAAGTCAGAATTTCGATGCGTGAGGGTGAATGGTGAATTTGATGGAAGACGCGCCAAAAACCTTGCTTGTGTCTGACCACATGCCACCAATAGAAGAAAAACGTTCCCACGAACCAGCCCACAAAACCTTCGGCCAGGGGCATTCCCCAAACGGACAGGTTGAAGATCGAGGTGTTCCCAAATACCTCAATCCATAGCCGTACTGTGGCAAGCGTGATCAAGAGTTGCACGCCATTGACCATGAGGGCTCGCCCGTACCAGCCTTTGGAATTGGGAAGTGCACGGCCAGGGAAAAGCCTTTCCAGAACCAGAAAGAGAATCGAAGCGACGATGACGAGGATGCTTGGAAGTGTCATAGCCTATTCAATCTGAAATTCCCTGCAGGCTCTCCACCGCGATCTCGCGCACGTCGGCATCCTCATCGGTGATCCGCGCCTCCAGCCAGGCCCGCGCCGCCGCATCGCCGGTCAGCCCCAGGTAATGGCAGGCATCCGCCCGCACCCGCGCATCGGCGTGTTGCGACAGCTCGCCCAGGCGCGGCAGCAGCGTGCGCAGGGTGTTGCTTCCGGCAAATTCCTCCAGCAACACGCCCGCACCGAGGCGCACGTTCAGGCTGGCATCGACATTGCCGACAATGGGCAGCACCGCGGCCAGCAGTGCGGGGTCGGCTTCGATCATCGCCTGCGCTTTGGGCAGCTGGCCTTCTTTCAGCAACAGGTGGAACCAGTCAGCGATGCCCACCTCGCTGTCGGCCTTGGCGGCCCATTCGGCGAGTTCGGTTTTGGAATGCACGCCGGCGAGTTCGATGCGGCCCATGCGCAACCAGGGCACGCTGCGCACACCGAGCGATTGTCCGATGTCGGGGCGCTGTTCCAGATTGACTGCTTCCAGACGGCCGATGACGCCCTGCTTCAGCAAATCGGTCAGTGCCGCCAGCATCGCCGGGCAGTGCGGGCAGTGGGTGGAAATGAGCAGCAGGGCGTCAGGTGCGGACATGGTCGTTGGCTGAAGGATGATGGGAGCCGATAATGGCGTGCATGGAATTTACCATCCTCCCCGTCACCCCGTATCAACAAAACTGCTCGCTGGTGTGGGACGCGGCTGGCCGCGCGGCGCTGATTGATCCGGGCGGCGAGGCCGAGCGCCTGCTGGCGGAAGTGCAATCGCGCGGCCTCACGCTGGAAAAAATCCTGCTCACCCACGGCCATCTCGACCATGTCGGCGCCGCGGTGGAACTGCGCGACGTGCTCGGCATTCCCATCATCGGCCCACAGCGTGAGGAACAGTTCTGGCTCGACCTGTTGCCGCACCAGGCCGAGCTGTTCGGCTTTCCGCCTGCCGTTTCGTTCAGCCCCGATCTGTGGCTGGAAGACGGCGATCGCGTTGCAGTGGGTTCGTTGATTTTCGAGGTGCTGCACTGCCCCGGCCACACACCGGGCCATGTGGTGTTCTACGAGCGCGGCGCGCAGCTCGCATTCGTTGGCGATGTGCTGTTCAAGGGCTCGATCGGCCGCACCGATTTTCCGCGCGGCGACCATGCGGCGCTGATATCCGCGATCCGCGAAAAACTGTTTCCGCTCGGCGACGAGGTGCGCTTTGTGCCGGGGCACGGCGCAATGTCGACCTTCGGCCACGAGCGTCGTGAGAATCCGTTTGTGGGGAAGTAAGCGGCGAGTTTGGCCCCATTGGGGGCAGTGTTTTACGTCCGGGAAAGAGGAGACGTTGCCGAAGTAAAGCGACCCGTCGTACGAGCGTAAGGTGTAAGGTAAGGCGTTGTACGCGTATTCATGGACATCTCCGTCATGCCGCTAACACAGTTGGCGATTCCTGCTTTATTCGACTTGAATCCCGCCAATTCAGTTGGATGGCTTTTTTCAGGACGACAAGCCCCTGGGCCGTACAAAGGCCCCACCCTCTCCACTCCAATAATTTAGTACGCTTCGCAGCGGATCCGCCCGCCTGACGCGGTGGCGCTCGACCCTTTAAGAAAGACCTTGGTCGTGCGTTGCGTTCCGGTTGCTAATCCGGCCAGACGCGCTCTGTCTGCTGGGCGGGTCCCGGATCACTCCAGCCGGATTCACCTGCAGCGGACGCTTTGTTGGTATTACACGGATCGCCAGGACGAATTTCCGAAGGGGCAGCTTTTGCCACCCCCGGCACGGCAGCTTGCTGTGACTTCACTTTGCGCACGCCGGCTGCCAATTTGCTGGACACTTTGTTCATAAGCTCAGTACCTCCTTGATAATTGATTCAACGTCGCTTACTGCACTTTCACCCCGCTTGCCCAGACGGTAAACGCTGCCGCCCTCGAGCGCCGCGTTGCGAAACGCGGCGCGGCGTGCCAATCCACTTGCCAGCACCGGCACGTCAAATTCGGCGAGCGCTTGATGCATCGAGCGCGACAGCGCGTTACGGGTTTCGAGCTGGTTGAGCACCATGTACGCCCGCAATCCGGGGTTGCCCTGGCGCGCATCCTGCACGGCCGCAGCCATGCCAACGCTCGCCCAGAGGTCCAACGGCGAGGGCAGTACCGGAATCAGCACCACGTCCACCTCTCCCATCACCTGCTGCAGCGCATCAGACAGCAAGTGCGGCGGGCAATCCACCAGTACGAAGCGGGATGATCTGCCCGCGCGCGCGATGCTTGTGCGAACCGCGTCTGCATCGATCTTGCGGATCGGCGGCAGGTCACCTTCGGCATTGCCGAGACGGGCCCAGTCGCCAGCCGACGCCTGTGGATCGGCGTCCAGCACCACTGTCTCGCCGCGGCGGTGGAATCCGGCCGCGAGATTGACCGTGAGGGTGGTCTTGCCCGTTCCGCCCTTCTGATTCGCGACCGCGATCCGTAAAGCGGCCATAAGTACTCAGTCAGCGTTCGGTGCCAGCGCGTCAATCTTTTGCGCCAGCGCCACTGCTTCGGGTCCAAGCTTCTTGCCGTCGGCGTCGATCGTGACGCTGACATAAGTCTTTCCAAAGCTCAGATTGGGGTAGTAATTGGCCTCTTCCGAAACCTTGGCGGCCCCGTCGAGAAAAGCCCGGGTTTCACCATAGCTCGCAAACTCAAATCGCCGACTCAGCGTAGGCGGCAAATCCTGACGCCGCCAGAGTGGAATCGGGTTGCCGTCTTCATGCATAACATTGCTCCTTCGCCGGTAGTGAGGCCATCATCTTCTCCAGATCGTCCAGATGATGCAGTTCGTCGCGCATGATTTTTGAGAAGAGCGCGTGGTGGTCGACATCACGCACCCGGGTGCAATACGCCGCAGCCTCTTCGTAGAGGCGAACTGCTTCGACTTCGAGAACGTGGTCTATCTCCAGCATTTCTTCCAGCGACCGGCCAAGACGCACCGCCGGCAGCTGCGTAGCATGGGGGGTCACTCCGAGTTTGAGCAGTGCTTCCATCAAGCTTTCCACGTGCCCCAGCTCTTCAATAACGTCCTGCCGGAAATGGTCGCAGTATTCCGCCACGCCCCACAGGCCACAGAGCTTGGACTGCGCCATGTACTGCTGGACCGCCGCCATTTCATGCGTCAGCGCCCGGTTGAGATAAGCCATTAGTCGTGCATCCATTGCCATGCCTTTGCTCCTGAAGATTGCCCGTCACCGCTCAGCTGGCAATGCAGGTCACTTCGCCGTCGCGTCCGCCGCCTCCGGCGTCTGCATCGGAAGGAAGGATGTTCTCCACCTCGCCATGCACGCGGGCAATGATGTGAGCGGCGACCAGGCCGTCGCCCACGCGTTCACACGCATCGGCGCCCGCACGTACCGCTGCATTGACGGCGCCGGTTTCCCCACGAACGAGAACGGTAACGTAACCACCGCCGACGAACTGACGGCCGATCAGCCGCACCTCCGCCGCTTTGGTCATCGCATCCGCCGCCTCGATCGCAGGGACCAGACCGCGCGTTTCAATCATGCCAAGCGCAACACCGGTAGCTGTGCCCGCCCTGACGCCATGCCTGAGTTCAACAGCCATGTCCATGGCAAGCTCGATCAGGCCGCTGCTGCCGCAGGCAGGATGTTTTCGACTTCGCTGTGAACGCGGGCGATGATGTGGGCGGCAACCAGACCGTCACCCACGCGCTCGCACGCATCCGCACCGGCGCGCACTGCTGCGTTCACCGCACCGGTTTCACCGCGCACCAGCACCGTCACATACCCGCCGCCAACGAACTGGCGACCGATCAAGCGCACTTCTGCTGCCTTGGTCATCGCGTCTGCCGCTTCGATGGCGGGAACCAGTCCGCGCGTTTCAATCATGCCCAATGCAATTCCTGTCAGTCCTGTAGCCATTTTGATATCTCCTTAAAGTAAGTCGTGATTTGTTCCAAAGACCCTTAAGCTGCTTCAGCCGTGGGAAGAATGTTCTCCACTTCGCTGTGAACGCGGGCGATGATGTGGGCGGCAACCAGACCGTCACCCACGCGCTCGCATGCATCCGCGCCGGCACGCACGGCTGCGTTCACCGCGCCGGTTTCACCGCGCACCAGCACCGTCACATACCCGCCGCCCACAAACTGGCGACCGATCAAGCGCACTTCCGCTGCCTTGGTCATCGCGTCTGCCGCTTCGATAGCGGGAACCAGACCGCGCGTTTCAATCATGCCCAATGCAATTCCTGTCATAACACTCGCCACGATGCTTCTCCTTTAAAAACAGTTGATAAAACTTTCCTGCCCCCTGCGCGGAGCGTCTACTCCGCTTTCCACTGATCGATGATCCCGCAGATCGTCAGATCGGTTAGAACGCCATAATCACCAGCGGCATAGCGAGCTGCCGAGCCGCCCGCGGTAAAAACCCATTTCCCCGACGGTACGCCGACCGGGTCCACCGCTACCGACAGCCTTCCCTTTTCGTCCGCCAGCACGCGTAGTGATGCACAGGCAAGGCCGCCAATTCGGCGTGTTGCCACCAGATCGGACACCACACGCATAATTTCCACGTCAGGACTCCTGCCAGTGATCGATGATCCCGATGATGGTGAGATCGCTCGGAAAATCCTTGCTGCCGGCTGCCTCGCGGGCAGCAGAGCTGCCGACGCAGATCACCCAGTCGCCCGGAATACAGCCGACCGCATCCACTGCGACGCTCGGTGTACCACCGCTTTTATCCTTGACCACCAGCAAAGGGCGGTGTCCCATTTCCCGTACGCGGTTGGTCGATACCAGCGTTTTTTCCACTTGCATGATCTTCATTGCTTCATCCTCAATGCCCGTGTCTGTTCAGATCGTTGTCTTCCACTGTTTCCAACTCGCTGCCTGCCTTTTTGGCCTGCACGGTCATGCCGCAAACCAGCCAGCCATTCCGCGTCAAATCCGGATAACGCGCCTCGATCGCGGCCTTGACGCGGCGGCAGCGTGTCACCGTGCGTTCCCTCGATCCCGGCACGTGGCTGTCGTAGCGGTAGTGGATCGCTACTGGTACCGGCAACCCGCGTACCACGTTCAACCGGGTAAAAATCTTGATTCCTACATCCAGGTCCGCCGCGCCTTCTTCTACCGTATGCATGTGGCCGATGTAAGCCAGATTGCGCAGATGCACCTTGTCGAATCCGTCACCGATGCTGATGAAGCGTTCGGCGTGGCCGATGTCGGCATAGCGACCTTGATGGTTCTCGCAGACATAATCGATCTGCGACAAATTATTCAGGAGCAGCCGCTCGATCAGGCGACGCATACCGGGCTCAGGTGCACTGCGGCCGTACCGGCGCGCAGTCTCCTCGACCACGGATCCCAGCCGCCACCGCGCCTCGGACTCGGCACACTCAGCCGTCGCCTGATACAGCGCCATGTTGTCGACACAGCAGTCCAGACTCACGCCGCCCCGGGCATCCGGCACATGCACACGGATCGCGTCGGTGTCGGTATCCACGCCGATCAGCAAGGTGGCGACCGATGCACCGCAGCAGAAACCGTTCTCGATCGCGGTGCCAAACGCCTCCAGCCGATCAAGTGCCGCCTGCGCGGCGCGGTCATCGTCGCTGCCATGCGCTGCACAGCCTTCGTGATGCGGGTCCGAACTGCTGTAGTGGTACACCGCAATCTTCAGATAACGCGTGCCAGAATCCGGCAATGTGGGCAGTCCTTCGCGAAAGCGGTGCAACTCGGTCTCGGCCCACTGCTTCACGTTCAATTCCACATCGAACAGGGTTCCCGCGTAAGACTTGTGCCGGGGCACCGCCTGCTGCGGCAGGCGCAGGATGTACTGCAGCAGACCCTTGAGGCGGCCATCGGCACACGCGCTTACGTCCACTTCATGGAAGCCGCATTCGATGAAGAAACGCGTCATCGCCTCAGCCTCGGCACCGCTGCTGTATGACTGCGTGCACACTTCCCGCGCCAACTCAAGGAAAGTACGAAGCACGCTGGTGCCATACAGTCGGCGCATATCGAGCGTGGTCACCCAGGCATCTGCCAGCACCGTCTCGTTCAGCTCAAAACCCAGACGCGTGCGGGCAATCTGCTGCGCCTGTGTCTCGAAATCGGTTTCGTGTTGCAGCGCCGAAATCTGCTTGAGCGTCGGCACAATGTCATCAAAACGTGCCTGCACCATGCGTTCGTAATCCGCCAGGCTTGCGTTGCCCGCCTGGTTGGCCAGCGGATGAATACGTGCCGCGCACAACGCGCTCACGCAACTGCCATTGCCGTCGGCAACCATGCCAGGCACGCAAAAACTCACGCGCTGCGGCCAGCTCGGTATCGCCATGCCCACTGGCGCCACAGGGCTGACCGCCGTGGGGCCGGCCTTGCGCATACGCTTCTGGCGATCGCGGGTATCCATTGCCGTCTTCCGTCGCGAGTGCGGGTTAGCCGCGTGCGCCGCCGGACAGCGTCACCGCAGATCCAGCCATCGTATTGCCGCTGCTGCCCGTGACGCGGCCAGGGGCCAGTGCCGGGTGCTCAATTTCGCGATTGACCCGGGCATTCATGACGCTGCCGCGCGCCTCGCCGCGCTGAGTCGGGTTACGACTCGCTGCGGAACGTCCCTCGGTACCTGTCACGCGACCGCTACGATCCCAGGCATCACCCGTGACGCTGCGCTCGCGGCCCTCACCGGTAATGCGATCCGGAGCCGGTTCCGCAGGGGCGACGACCACAGCCGCCACCGCTTCCTTGCCATCGCGATAACGAAACTCGGGCGTACCCGACACCAGACCCGCTGCCCGTGCGAGCGAACCGGTGATGCGACCCATGCCGCCAAATGCGCTACCCGTAATGCGCCGGGTTTCGCTGTCCTGAGCGGTGCGCGCAGGAGAAACCACCGAGAAATCACCGGGCTGACGGTTGCCTGACGCACCCAATGCATTGCCCGTCACGTCGGCACTCGACGCAGCGAGTTCCCGCGTCCGAGCGCGGTAATGCGTGGCCATAGGCGGACGACCGCAGGCGGTGGCCTGCTGAACTTCGCCCATATAGGGTGAACCGCTCACCGCCTGACATTCGCCCCGCGCATTGCCCGTCAGCCGCCCATCGGGCCCAGGCTGGATGCCGGTCAACTCGGCGCTGCGACCCAAACGCGTACGATTGGCTGCCTCCGCGACCACCCGGGTGGCGCAGAAGTCAGCGTACTGGTCGGCACCGATATAGGCCGTTCCCGTCACCGGGTTGCAGGCGCCGTATTCGTCGCCCGTCACGCTGGACGAGCGTCCGACCTGCGTACCTGAGACTTCCTGCCCCTTCATCGTGCGCGACACGCCGACCTTGGCAGGTGACTGGTAAGGCTCCGCACGACAAAAGGAAGAAAACTCCTCGGCGCTCAGGTAATCAGAACCAGTCACACGCTTGCAAGCACCGTGCTCAGCGCCGGAGATTTTCGATGACCGACCCAGTTGGGTGCCGCTCACCGCTCCGCCAGCGCTCGTGTGACTGGTCTCCACCTTTTTTGGCGCATCTCCCGACTTGCTGCGCAAGGGGCTGGTGTCGGTGTACGCGCTGCCGGTGATGGCGCGATTGGCACCGTGCTCGCCGCCCGTCACATCGATTTCGCGGGCGAGATCGCTGCCGCTGATGGCATTTTTCCTCGCCGTCATACCGAAACCGGCCTTTTGCGGCCGCGGCTCGGGCGCAATGCCACAGAACTCGCTCGCCTGCTCGGCAGCCATATATTCCGTACCGGTCACGCGCTTGCAGGTGCCGGTTTCGTCACCCGTGACCTTGTCGCTGCGACCCACTTCGGTACCCGTCACGCGACCGCCACGGCTGGTGCTGCTAGCGCCCCCCTTCGATGGCGACGCGGCGGGCACCGACTTGCAGAACTGGCTGAATTGTTCGGTGCCGATGTATTCCGTGCCGGTAATCGCCCGGCAACTGCCGGATTCATTGCCCGTCACGCCGGCAGTGCGCTCGATCTGGTTGCCGCTTACCGGGGTGCCGGCCAGCGTGGTTCCGAACTCGACCTTGGGGGGTTCCGGCTGCTTCCGGCCACAGGGACGGCAAGGCGGTGCATCCCCACGGCCACGCAAAGACTGGTCGATGCGGCGTTGTTGGGCAGCCGAGATCGGCTCCATGACCAGCTTCGGGCTTGCATATTCAACCGTCGTGCCGGAAGACGCGCCCGTCTGGCACCCGCACGCGGGCTTCGCGCCACGGGCGTCGGGCACGGGCGTCGTTGCAGCCACGGGCGGTGTCGCAGCCGGCACAGAGACCGGATTTTCCGAAGTAGTGCCTTTTTGCGCCGCAAGCCGTGCTTGGGTCGCGCTGGTGCTTGCCGCGGCTTTTCCACCGGCCAAACCGGCTTTCCCATAGAGGGAAAGCGCCCGACGGCGAGCCATCGCCGCCTCGCTGCTGGTCATACGTTCTGTCTGGGTATCTGGGGTCGCTTGGCTCATGAATAATTTCCTTATGCGTCAACTGTTCGTTGCTGGATCGGGGTGCCGGGCGTCCACGTCTCCTGCCCTCGGGATGAAATATACGGCTGTTGCTATATGAAAAAAAACAAATAGTTTTCAATGTCACCATTTACCAAAGTAAATGATCTGACGCGGCTCACTCTTCAAATTTCTCGCGCCACATCACCTGCGTGTCGGACACGAAGACGATCAGGCGATGGCCGCGCTTCATCAGCCTGTCCACTTCGGCCAGCACTGCGCCGAGCCTGGACTCGGGAAAGGCCCGCATGAACAAGATGTTGCTTTCGCCCTCCCGCACGCGCCCGGCCTATAAGCAAGCAGCGGCACTTACCAAGTCAAGATTCGAACTATCAAATCTCGTCTTCGCGCTGGCTCTCGCGGCACCACAACCACGCTCGCAGCAGAATCGCGGTGAGCATCAACAGCCCTGTCGCCCATTCCATGCCAGCCATGAATGGCCGTTCAGCTCTTGAACTTCACCAGCCGGCTTACCTGGATGTCGGAAATGAACACTACGCCCGTGTGGCTGCTGAAGAAGGGCGAGAAGCCTTCGAGAATCGGCTCGACCAGTTCGGTCGGCACGGCGACGATGATCATGATCAGCACGGCATCCTCGTTGAACATCAGGTGGCCTTCGTGGAAGCCGTGGCGGCCCTTGCCCGAAAGGTTGCCGACGATGGTGTAGCCGGTCACGCCGGCGCGGTCGAGCAGGTCAGTGGCGAATTCCTGGTGCGCACCCTCGAGGATGATCTCGATCTTCTTCACGGGGCTGAGGTTGAGGTGATTCATAACACGAGTTCCTTTTCTTCGACGGCGCCGCCGGCAGGGAGCAGCGGACGCTGCTGCCAGGCCCCGTCCTCGAATACATGAGCGGCATGGGTTTCGGGATCCACGACGGCCATCCGCAGCCAGCCGTTGTGCACGAGATTCCTGACCTTCACCACGCCGTCAAGCGCCGAGCGCACGTGCGCGAACGGCGCCTCGATCACCGTGAGCAGGCGGAGCGGTTCGTGGTAGGGCACGCCGTCCTTGAGCACGGTCTGCGCCGGCAGCCCGGTGCGCAGGTCGGAGAGGTTGCCGGTCATGACGCCGAAGCGGCCGGCGATGTTGTGATAGACCTTGCTGCCGCTGCCGTAATGGGCGTTGTCCACCGCTGAAAAGTAGTGCTCCATATTGATCCACTGTCCCACCACGAGCGGGCCGGCGAGGATGTTCTCCAGCAACCGCCCCCTGGGATCGCAGCGGTAGTCGTAGGAGTGCAGG
>JAAPAA010000194.1 GCA_012274165.1 Thiobacillaceae bacterium | reverse complement strand
TTGGCTACGAACCAAGGGGTCGTGGGTTCGAATCCTGCCAGGCGCGCCATTCAAACAAGGGCTTAGGGAAACCTAGGCCCTTGTCCTTTCTGGCGAACGTAGCTGAATCGTAGCTACTTCCCCGTTACCTACCGCCTTCAAGCCGGACAATCGATCCACGAAGGCCGCCAGGTGATCGCTCGATAGATGCGCGTACTTTCGCACCATCTCAACGCACTCCCAGCTCCCCAAGCTCCTGCAGCACATGTAAAGGCGCACCCGCTTGAACGTGCCAGCTTGCCCAGGTATGCCGAAGATCATGCCAGCGGAAATTCCCGATCCCGGCGCGCTCCAGCGCCTCGTGCCAAGCTTTCGTGCGTGCCTGGGTTATCGGCTTGCAGTGGTTCCCCCTGGGCAGTTGCAGAGGAGCGTGATGCCGCGCTTGTTTTTCGACGATACTGTATGTTTTGAAGTTGCTGGAAATCCAGCAAATCAAACGCAATGGAACCAATAGCTTTACGTTATTTTCGCGAAGTTGCCGCGCAGGGATCTGTGCGCCATGCCGCGGAGCGTCTGTTCGTGGCGCAAAGCGCGGTCAGCCGCCAGGTGGCATTGCTTGAAGCGGAACTCGGCGTCCCTTTGTTCGACCGCCATGCGCGCGGCATGACGTTGACGGAAGCGGGGCGTTTGTTACTTGCGTATTCAACCGACATGCGCGGTCGCTTTGAAGAACTGCGCGGAATGATTCAGGAGTACGGAAGCCTTCGGCGCGGGCATGTCGACATAGCGTGCGTCGAAGGGGTGCTCGCGCATTTCATGCCGGAAGCGCTACGCATTTTCGCTGATGAATGTCCGGGGATCACGTTCAGCGTTGCCGCTATGGGTTCGCACGCCGTCGCGGAGGCCATCGCCGAATACCGTTGTGATCTCGGCGTCGTGTTTGGAAGTTCGCCCCGAACGGACTTGCTGGAACTCGCACAAATGCGCCAGCCATTGTGCGCAATTGTCCCGGCCGGCCATCCGCTGGCCAAACAAAGTCGTTGCGCCCTGGCTGACGTGGCAGCGTACCAGGTGGTCCTGCCCGACCGTTCCTTCGGCATACGGCAATTGGTCGATCGCGTCAGCGCAAATGGGAAATTCGCACTAAAAATCACCGTCGAAACCAATACGCTCGCGTTTGCGCAGCGCCTCGTGATGCAAAGCCAGAGCCGTGTCACCTTCCTGCCAGGAGACATGGTATTACCGGAGATCGACGCCGGTTTGCTCGTCGCCGTTCCGCTGACTGATTCCACTTTGCGCAAAACACGCGTAACGCTCGTCGCGGGAACGACGCGCAAGCTTTCCCAGGCTGCGCGACATCTTGCAACGCATCTAAGCGAGCGCATGCGATCGAACGATTCGGTGATGCGTAGTCATCCGGGTATCGGCGCCAGCCTGCGTCGCTGAGAGCGTCGACTGGCGTTCCAATTATTAGAACGCTCATGTCGAAAATCGGAGGCCCTCCGATGCCTGTGCACCTGCTAGGATGAAAGCGCTATCCTGGCATTCCGATTTTCGTCGCACTCACTTCTAGAGGGGATCTCCTATGCTCGGCTCAAGATTTCGCTCCCATAGTGTCCGTTTGTTGTCCATGTTTGCGTGTGCTGTCGCATCGACTCTCACCGTAATCACCGTCCAGGCGCAGGACGTGATCCGGTTTGGCGCACCGTTGCCACTAACCGGACCGCTCGCCCCGGAAGCACTGAAGCAGCAGCAGGGCTACGACCTCTGGGCCGAACAGGTGAACAAAGCTGGCGGCATAAAAGTCGGGAGCAAGAAGATGAAGGTCGAGATCGTCTATGCCGATTACCAGTCGAATACGCCGCGTGCCGTCCAAACCGCGGAAAAGCTGATTACGCAGGATAAGGTGAATTTCCTGTTTTCCCCTTTCGGTTCGGGGGCAGCAAAAGCCGCGAGTACGGTATCGGAAAAATATGGCGTGCCGACCATCGCGTCGACCGCGTCCTCCGCTGAGGTCTACGATCAAGGTTACAAGTTCCTGTTCGGCACGTTTACACCGAACGACACGCTCACGACTCCGCTGGTGAAGATCGTCAAGCAGAAAGCGCCGGAGGTAAAGCGGGTAGCGATCCTTGCGCGCAACGACCTTTTCCCGCTTGCGATTGCACAAGAGATGGATAAGGCGGCCAAACAGTACGGATTGGACGTGGTGTTTTTCGAGAAGTATGCAATCAACACCATGGACCACTCTTCTGCGCTCTCGCAAATCAAGGCAAAGGCACCGCAGTGGATATTTGTCACCGGCTACATCAACGACCTGGTGCTGATCAAGAAGCAGATGGAGGATCAGAAGATGCAGGCTCCGGTGGTGACGATGATCGCCGGCCCCGCTTACAAGGAGTTCGTCACCGCAACCGGCAAGACCTCCGAGAACATAAGCAGCGCGGCGTGGTGGCACCCGGCTGAACGCTATCAGGGCCAGGATATTTTCGGGTCGACTGAAAACTACACCAAGCTGTTCCGCGAGAAATACAAAGCCGAGCCTGATTATGCCCAGGCGTCGGCATCGGTTTCCGGCGCATTGTTTCAGATGGCAATCGAGAAGGCCGGCTCGCTCGACCGCAAACAGGTACGCGACGAACTCGCGGGCATGAATGTCCAGACCTTCTACGGGCCGGTGAAGTTCGGACCGAACGGACAAATCAACTCCCTCGAACCGCCGGTGTTCCAGATCCAGAACGGCCAGCCCGTGGTCGTGTATCCGGCCGCAATCAAACAGGGCGACTTCAGGCTAGGGGTGAAGTGAGTCAAGCTTCATGCTGATTCTGCAGATACTGCTCAACGCAATCGTGTTGGGCAGTCTCTATGCATGCATAGCCGCCGGGTTTTCGCTGGTGTGGGGTGTGCTCAACGTGATCAACCTGATGCATGGTTCGTTCATCGTGCTGGGCTCGTATCTCGCATGGGGCGCCTATAAGGCGCTCGGCATTGCACCGTGGACTTCGCTCCTGATCGCCGCACCGGTATTCTTTATCCTGGGCTACGGGATTCAGCGCGGCGTTCTGAACCGTGTCATCGCGGCGCCGGTTTTGGTTACGCTCACGCTGACTTTTGGCCTGGACCTGATCCTCAACAACGCGATGCTGGTTGCGTTCAAGGCGGACTATCGACAGTTGGTCCTTGATCCGTCACTCGGTTCGCTTTCGGTCGGCTCGCTGGTGGTGCCGGTCGACCGCATTGTCGCCATGATCTTTTCCTTGCTGCTGACCCTGGCGCTGTTTTTCGTGTTGCGCCGTTCCCGTGTCGGACGCGCAATCGTGGCCGTAAGAATGGACCGGGACGCGGCGCGGCTGATGGGGGTGGATGTGCCATCCATCTATGCAACTGCTTTCGGCCTCGGCACAGCGATGGCCGGCTGCGCCGGTGTGCTGCTGGCGATGATCTTTCCGATTTCCCCGATCGCTTCCGGGTCGTATCTGGGCAAGGCCTTTGTCGTATGCGTCCTGGGCGGCCTGGGCAGCGTACCGGGGGCGGTGGTGGGAGGGCTATTTCT
>JAAPAA010000017.1 GCA_012274165.1 Thiobacillaceae bacterium | reverse complement strand
GCGGGGGAGTCTTGATGGGCGAGCACATCGGCCCGAACGCCTTCGCCGTTCGCGAGCTGACCGTGCAGAGCGGTGGCTCGTTCGCCAGGTTTGTCCGGGAGGCGCGGGCCGCACTCCTGGCCCTTCGGGGGTTCTTCGCTCGTACGCAGAACCAGTACACGAGGTTCAACTACCTTGGCGAATGGCACTCGCACCCAAGCTTTTCTGTAGAACCCAGCACGACAGACCACCAGTCCATGATTGAGATGGCGCGAAACCCAGAAGTCGGAGCGAACTTCCTGGTGCTGATGGTAGTCAAGCTCGACGCTGCCAAGCGCGTGCTTGGCAGCATCCACCTGTACCTGCCCGATGGCACAGTGTCAGCCGGCGAGCTCCTCGTCCAAGGGCAAGACCCATGACTGCATCCCTCTTCAGCAAGACTGCCACGGGCGGAGCCGTCGCGCGCGTTGGATTCCGGTACCAGGACGACTACGTGCTGCTCCGACTACCGCAGCTTCTGTCCCAAGGGGCGTTCGACTGCTTTGTCAGCGAGAACCTCGGGGACGTCGAGGTGAGGTACTTCCGGCCTGGCGGCGGTACGCGGTGTATCGCATATGAAGCCAAGAACCATGAACTCTCGCTCAAGGAATTTTGGAGCGAGGTCGAGACCTTCAAGGCCATGCACGAAGGCAGCGCCCTCGAGTACGTCAAGTTCGGGCTCGTGTGCGCGTCCTTTCACAAAGAAGTCAAACCGCTCATCAGCATGCTGAAGACGCTCCGGGGCCGAGGCACGTCGCTCAACGGTGACTCTCTTTATAGGGCAGAGGCGGAAGCGGCGATAGTCAGCCGGGTGCAGCAACTTGGCAAGTCAGCCGAGTTGGGCACGTTCATCCTGCGACGCGTGACCTTCGAAGAACACTCGGACGGCGCTGGTCAGGCCGCCTTCAATGGGTTGCTCGGCCAGCGCCTACCGAGCCTGCGCGATATTCGTGGCACGCAGCAAGATGCGATTCGGCAAAAGTGCATTGAGCTTGTGCAAGAGTCGGTCCATCGGCCTGTTCTGAGGGCGGAACTAGAACGCGGCATATGCGACGGGCTTGGTGCGACCGCAGGCGAGTGGCTTCATACGCCCACGCATTGCAGCACGGGCGAACCAGTGGACCTGGAACTGGAGGAGTACCGCCTGCCAACCGCGGACCCCAACGGCACGGGACGAGCAGTTGTATCGCAAGCGCAGTGGCGCGCGGCCTTCGATTCGGCAGTTGAAGTCGCAGAACACCTGCGCCAGTCGAGGCCACGCAACCGAGCGACGCTGTCTGCCGAGCATCGGATGTCGACTGCTTGCATGCTCGGACACGCCTTCGCCGCTACGCGGGGGCTTCGATTGACCGGAGAACACCGTGGTGTCGCGTACGACTTTGACGACTTCACACGTAGCGCAGGCCCGTTCTTCGTTGAAACGCATCAACCCGGAACTCGGCATGACGAGGGCGTCGTTGCCATTGCGTTTTCGCACGGCCTATCTGAGCAGGTCGGCCACGCAGCCAAGGACCTGGGACTGGCGGACCTGCCGATGTTGGTGTTAACGGCCCGTGGTGCGCTCGCATCAAATGCAGACCTGACTGCCGCCGTGGAAGACGCCAAGGCCGCGGTTAGCAAATTCAAGGCTCAGAACGGTCTTATCTGCATTCACCTCTTTATAAAGGGTCCTTCCTTCTTTGCGATGGGCCTTGGCCACCGGTTCAATGGGCTGGGGCCGGCTTGGTTGTACGACTGGGTGGACGGCCGCTATGTCGCTACGGTGCTCGTCGATTAGGCGTCGGAAAAGTGCTGGTCCGCGCACCCGCCTGGCTACGATTGGACAGCAGATGCGCTCCAGAACCTAGTCGGCGCGACACGAATCTGAAAATCCAATGCCCACAGTCAGGGGAACTCCGCTTCGCTACGCGCAGCGGCCTGAGCTTCGCGCATGTCCGCGCCGACTCGATGCTGCAGAGTCCTGCGAGACGGTGGCTTCGTGGTGAGCACAGCAAGCGACGCAGACACTGCGCATCGTGTGGTGGAGCGACGGTGCGGTACTTTGAGTTAATTCTCACGCCGCGGCCAGCGCACAACGCGGCTCTCACGAGGCAGTGATAGGCCGAGCAAGCCCGCATGCGTGTGCAGCTACGGCAGCAGCTCACGCCCGACTTCGAGCATGCACAGGCCGAAGCGCGAGTACCTGACGTTCTGCGCGTACTCAGGCGGCACAAAGTCAGGTGCAACTCGAAGCATGAAACCGGTGGTCGTACTCATGGTTCCATTTCGACTTGAAATGGGACTGCATGCACAGTGCGGAGGTGTTCCCTGTCACCGTTGAGCTGTGTGGGCGAAGTGCTGGCGAATGGCCATCTCTAGACGCAGCCTTGCTTTCAAGGTTCGTGCAGAGCCAGCCTTGCCTGGGGTCATAGTTGAACGGTGACGCTGGACTGCAGTGCACTTCGTAGCTACTCTAACGGCATGAGCGAACACCGGTTCACCTCCGGATTGCTGTCGTGCCCGACGTGCCGGCGCATTTACTATCCGCGTGACATTGCAGAAGTACGCCGCGAGTTACGGCCAGACATCGAGACTATCGACGAATGGCTGCGCTGCGCCCGTTGCGGAACCGCGGTCTCGCAGTTTATCGAGGCGACCGACGATGACATGCCGCCTGGGGGCGAGTCGTTCGTCACGTACGAGTGCGCAGTTGAACCCGAGCGACTGCAGCAGTTGGCAGATGCGGCTGCGTTGCGCTGGACACGCTGACATCAGTTGGAGGGGAGGCATGACGATGCCCGACGAGCGAACACGAGCGGTGATTCAAGCGCGGGAGTTTCTACGGCAGCTGAGCG
>JAAPAA010000193.1 GCA_012274165.1 Thiobacillaceae bacterium | reverse complement strand
TTGCCCTCTGTCCGATTCTCTTGATCAAGGGAATTCGGGAAGAGCAGGTTTATGTGTTGCTTGTCCGTTCCAAGCATAAGAATGTACAAGTACCCCGGTCTGTCAGATTGCACCCGGAACCTGAGCTTGTCCTTACCGACGCGCACCGCCGTCCTTTCCAGGGTTACGGAAACGCCATGATCGAGCTCGCGACGCTCGTAAACCTGTGCGAGTGCGTCTGCAGGATCAAACGGGCGGTTTGCATGGGTTGCCGGCGACACAGCCCGTTGGACGGCAGCTTGTCGTTCGGCCCCCCTGGAAAGGGGCGCTATGGGCCTCGGGGCCGAAGGCGCGATCTTTGGGGCCTGGGCCTGTACGGAGTCTGCCCGGTGGGAGGCGAGCGCTGTGTCTCGCTTTTGGAGTAGGAACACCACCGCCGCAACTACAACGCAAATGGCCAGAAGTGCGCCGACGGCCATGAATTTGCGACCGGATCTTTGTTCTTGCCTTTGTTGAGCCCGTTCTCCACCTGGGCGGGGCGGGTTATCTGCCACCGAGTCACGCAGGCCAAGCAGTTCGCGGAAGTCATCAATGGTCTGAGGCCGCTCTTCCGGACGTACTGACAGCCCCCGATCAATCGCCCGCAAGAAGCGCTCGCTATACCGGCCGGAGGCCGCCTGTGCGAGCGGCGTCGCCGTGTCCTTGACCAACCGGCTTACGGAAGCTACCGGGGCTCTTCCTATGATCGCATAGTGCATCACGGCAGCCAAGGCGTAAATATCCGTCCATGCGCCCTGGGTCATTTCAGGGTTGTCGAAGTACTGTTCGACAGGGGCATATCCCGGCTTGAGGATCACGGTCAGCGCCTTCGTGCTACCCGCAATCACGCGCCGCGCCGCGCCGAAATCAAGCAATATGGGCCGCTTCCCCTTGACCAGGAGAATGTTATCTGGAGCGATGTCCCGGTGAAAGTAGTTTTCACTGTGAAGCAGTTGCAGCGCGGACAAAAGAGGCAAGAGCAAAGCCTTTAGCCACTCCTCGGTCGGTGCCTCGACTGCGTCCCGGAGAGCCTCCTTCAAGGTCGGCCCTTCGTAATACGGCATGACCATGTACGCGGTTGCGTTTTCGTTCCAGAACCGGTACACCTTGACAAGCGAGGGATTGTCAAAGTGCGCAAGGACCCGGGCTTCATTGATAAAGCTCGCAAGGCCCGCGGCAAACGTATCGGCCTCTCGAGCCGTCTTGACACTGACGTTGAGCCCGTTCCTGTAGGCGAGCGAAGTTGGCAGATACTCCTTGAGCGCCACGTCCCGGCCCAAGGAATGGTCGTGGGCGAGGTAAACGATACCGAATCCACCGATTCCAATGATGGCCTTGACTTCGAACTCGCCTACGCGGCTCCCGACAGGCAATGCATTGTGTTCCTCAGAGTCGACGGATTCCGCGGCTCCAGCAGGCGCAGAGCTCCAAGGACCACCGCGCCCGGGCAGTACAGTCTTGTCGTCATCTTTGGGGTCAGACATGGTGCTTGCAGAATAGAAGCTGTAAGTGAGGCCGCCAAAGTGAGGAGAAGGCCCGTCCGGGGTTCACCCTCACAGGTAATTATCCTACTGCCCGGGTTCGAGAAGACGAAGGTGCTTGCGGGTGCCCAGGGCTACTCGCGCCCCACGCTGTGGCGGCACTCTTCTTTGAGTGCGCGATTGATTCTTTCTAGCGACATAGATCCAGGAAGAGAACGGTCTTCAGCGGGCCTCTGTGCATCCGGGTCTGAAAGCCGGTGGTCGCGGGGGGGACGCTCCACCAGTAGCTTTGCGAGCCGTGCAAATCGAAATCAAGGCTCAGCTCGGGCCAAGGCAAAGACGAAGGGCCCGGGTCTATGCCCAGCGGTAAGGTGGCGGAATCATCCTCGTCATCCACCAGCTCGGCGGCCAGCGTTTCAGCCAGCGCCGCGTCCAATGCTGCGTCGATGGCCTCCAGACCCAATCGTGCTTCTTGGGCCCGGGTGACCACCCGGCCCCAAGCCAGTCCCAAGAGAGCCGCGCGGTCCAAGAACATGGACTGCAGCTCGGGCACCAACGGCACCGCGACGATGAACGGAAAGACGCGTCCCACGCGATCGCACGATGGCGCGAAAACGCCCAGCTGCCCGGTGGGCACGCCGGGCTGCGCGGGTAACACAAACGCCCACTTGGGTGTGCCACCCCAGACGGCCAGGCCGGTCGCCGTACTGGCAGCTTTGAGAGCGTCCATGCCGTCGGCGCACCAATGGTCCCAAAACTGTTGGACGGCATGAGGCATGCGACGCGAGACAAAGTCACCCGCACTGGGCAGCTTGCCGAACCAGGCAAAGCGATTCGCTATGGCCGCTTGCATGTCAACCTCGCCCTGGGCAGGCAAAACCCTCTAGCTGCGGCAATCGCAATGGGTTGCGCACCGACTGCGCGGTGAACTCGATTCCCACGGTCCGTCCATCCACGGTGAAGTTGACCAGCACGCGCTCCGGCGGCGTGCCTCCTTGCACTTGACCGCGGTCAATCAGCCGGTGCAATGCCCAGGCACCGTCAGTGCTCAGTGGCGCCGCCTTGCCCACCGCCAATCGAACCTGGTTGGTGCCACGAACGCCGGGCCAACTGACACGCTTGGAGCCGTCGTTCCCCGGAGTCGCAGTGACGACCTGGCCGTCGATATCCAGATCAACCTTGTCTGCGCCGCCCAGTTGCACCACGCGGACGATTAGGTCGAACTTCATGGTGCGGCTCCCAGGGGCGAAGAAGGCATCGCGAATTACAGAGGCCCTCTGAAACTGAGCCAAGTCGGCGGCCGATCCGGCGGCGGCGCCTTCCGGGCCAGGGCGAGGTGCCCAAACCTCCCTGGACGTATCGACAAACGGCGCCAGATTCTTCTGGAAGGTGTCATCCATCAGCCCACCGGGAGCGAACACCTGGGCAAAGTC
>JAAPAA010000192.1 GCA_012274165.1 Thiobacillaceae bacterium | reverse complement strand
GCTTCTGGATGAGATTGGCGTCGCCGCACGGCACGTCGATGCTGAATGCCGAGCCGTGCCCGGGGCGTGACAGCAGGTCCACCCGGTGTCCCAGCAACCGGCTCAAGCGCGACACGATGGCGAGCCCGAGCCCGAGTCCCTTGCTGCGGTCGCGTGCCAGATTGTGCAACTGCACGAATTCGTGGAATACGCTTTCCTGCTGGTCGAACGGGATGCCGCGTCCGCTGTCGATCACGCTGAGGCGCAGCATGCGGCCGCGCCGGCGGCAGGCCACCAGCACGCCGCCCTTGTCGGTATAGCGGATGGCGTTGGCAAGCAGGTTGAGCAGGATGCGCTCGATCAGCAAGGGATCGCTGTAGAGCGTGACATCGATCGGGTGAAAGCGCAGCCGCAGGTTTTTTTCGGCGGCGAGCGGGCTGAACTGCTTGTTCAGGTTGCCCAGCATGTTGCCCAGCGAGAAATGCACCCGGTGCGTTTCGATCGCACCGGCGTCGAGGCGCGAAATATCGAGCAGGGAATTGAACAGCAGTTCCATCGCGGCGGTGGAGGCTTCGATGTTGTCGATCAGGGTCTGGGTGCCGGGTTGCTTGTTGCGCGCCTTGAGCGCGGCGACGAACAGTGACAGCGCATGCAGCGGCTGCCGCAGGTCGTGGCTGGCGGCCGCAAAAAAGCGCGACTTGGCCTGGTTGGCGCGCTCGGCCATATCCTTTTTGGCGGCGAGATCGGCGGTGGCCTCGCGGATGCGCTTCTCCAGTTCGCCGTGATGCGTTTGCAGGGCTTCGGCCATTTCGTTTACCCCGGCAGCGAGTGCGCCCACTTCACCGGCGCGGGGCAGCTGCGCGCGCACCGTGAGGTCGTTGTGCGCGAGTCGCCCGACCACGCGGCCGACATGCTGCAGTTGCCCGGCCAGCCGGTTGGACAGGCGCCACGCCAGCGCACCGGTGAGCGCCAGCGCCGCCAGCATCAGCAGCGCGGCGTGCAGCAGGGTGTCGCGCGTGAACGCATTGATCTGCTTGAGTGACACCCCGGCTTCCACGTGCCCCAGCAAATCCTGGGCGGGCGGGGCGTGCGTGGCAAACAGGGCGTCGTCGGACAAACCGACGCTGGGCAAATGGATCTCGGCACGCTGGGTGTATTGCGCCTCTGCCGGGGTGTTGAGCAGATGGCGGCCGCTGCTGGCGAGCAGGTGTCCGTGGGCATCGCTGACGCGGACTGTCGACAGCTGGCTGGTTCGAGCCTCGGTTTCAAGCAGCGCATCAACCCGTGGAATGTCGCCGCTGATCAGTGCATACGGCAGGGATTCGGCCAGGTGGCGGGTCGCATTGCTGGCGCGCGTATGCAGGGCGTCTTCTGCGGCGGCGAGGGTTTGCGAGGTGAAGTAGGCCACCATCCCGAATTCGGTCAGCAGGGCCGGCAGCAGGGCAATCACCAGCATCCGGCTGCGGATGCTGGTGGGCAGGGGCAGGCGGCTGAAAAGATTGCGCAAGGAGCTCACAGGATCTCAGGACTTTTGCATCAACCGCTGGATTTCGAGCACGGCTTCGGTGCGGTTGCTGACGTTGAAGGCGCGAAAAATCGCTGCGATGTGAACCTTGACCGTGCCCTCGCTCATGCTCAGCATGCTGCCAATGGCCTTGTTGGCGAACCCCTGGACCAGCAGGCGTGCGACTTCAAACTGGCGCGCGGTCAGGCCGCTGTGTTGCAGCGATTCAAAATCGGCGGGCGCGATGGTGTGCAGGCCGCCATGACCGTCGCCCAGACAGGCGGGCACGTAAATGTCGCCTGCCAGTACCTGGCGTAGCGCGGTGAGCATGACTGCGGTGGATGCCGCCTTGGGGATGTAGCCGAGCGCACCGGCTTCCAGCGCGCTGCGAATGTCGCGTGGCGATTCCGAGGCAGACAGCACCACCAGCGGAATATCCGGGAACTGGTTGCGGAACAGGGTGATGCCCTGCATCCCGGTAAAGCCGGGCATGTTCAAATCGACCAGGGCGAGGTCGAGATCGGGATGGTCGGTGGTTTGGGAAAACAGGCTGGGGTAGTCGTGGGCGTCGATGATTTCGACGGCTGGTTCGAGCTGGGCCAATACCTGCCTGACCCCTTCGCGCATCAGCGGGTGGTCGTCGGCCAGCAGGGTTTTCATCGCGCGCATCCAGACATGGACGCGATTCTAGCGCCATGTGGCTACTTGCCGCGTACTTTGCGACCGCCCTCATCGATGGCTGCTTCCAGATAGCCGAAGTAATAATCCGGCGTCAGCATGCCGACAATGGCCTCGCCGGTATCGTCGCCGTGCGTGTCGAGCACGATGACCGTCGGTACCATGAATACCTTGTGCGCGGCAGCGAATGCGCCTTCGGTGGTGGGTACGCCGTCGAAGCCGGTGAGCGGGGTGGTGGCGCCCACGGTGACTTCGCGAAAGATGGCGCGTTTGCGGTACGCCGGATCCTTGTGCATCGGCACCAGATATTCACGTTTGACGCGTTCGCAGTATTGACAGCCGGGGCTGGTAAACACCACCAGGATGGGCACCTGGCGTTGCGTCGCCAGGTGCCCATCGGCCTTGAAATCGCTGGCGTGAACCAGTCCGTTGGCCGCGCTGGCGGTGCCGGGCAGCGCCAGCCCCCATGCTAAAATCATGGCTTGGAAAATCAACATCCAGGTTGCGATCCGTCGCCCCATAGTCGTCGTCCCTTTGCTTGATGGTGGAGTCGTCATCAGTGTGAGTGTCGCGCCATCATTTGCCAAATCAAACAGTCTATTCCTACCGCCATGCATACCCTGACCATTGCCTCCCGTGAAAGCGCCCTTGCCATGTGGCAGGCTGAGCATATCCGCGACCGCCTGCGTGCGCTGCACCCCGGCTGCACGGTCAACATTCTGGGCATGACCACGCGCGGTGACCAGATCCTCGATGTCACCCTGTCTAAAATCGGCGGCAAGGGGCTTTTTGTCAAGGAACTCGAAGTCGCGCTGGAGGCGGGGCAGGCGGATCTGGCGGTGCACTCGATGAAGGACGTGCCGATGGAACTGCCGCCGGGCTTCGAACTGGCGGTGATCGGCGAGCGCGAAGACCCGCGCGATGCCTTTGTCTCCAACCAGTACCAACGCCTGTCCGACCTGCCGCCCGGCGGCGTGGTCGGCACCTCCAGCTTGCGCCGCGAAGCGCAGTTGCGCGCGCGCTATCCGCACCTGACGGTGAAGCCGCTGCGCGGCAACGTCGGCACCCGCCTGAAAAAGCTCGACGAGGGCCAGTTCGACGCGATCCTGCTGGCCGCCGCCGGGCTGAAGCGGCTCGGCCTCGGCGCGCGCATCAAGAGCCTGCTCTCCGTGGAAGACAGTATTCCCGCCGCCGGACAGGGCGCGCTCGGCATCGAAATCCGCAGCGATCAGGCTGAAGTAGCCGCGATGCTGGTCGCGCTCAACCATCCCGCAACCGCCGCCTGCGTGCGCGCCGAACGCCAGGTCAGCCGCGTGCTGGGCGGCAGTTGCCAGGTGCCGCTTGGCGCACACGCGACCTTGCAGGGCGACATGCTGCACCTCGCCGGCTTCGTGGCGAATCCGGATGGCAGCCAGTTCATCCACGACGTGGCCGCAGGCGACATGCGCGACCCCGAGGCGGTCGGCCAGCTACTGGCCGACAAGTTGCTGGCACAGGGCGCACGCGCCATTCTCGACGCCTTGCCGACGGCATGACGCCAGGTTTGTCGCGCCGCACGGTGCTGGTGACGCGGCCCGCGCAACAGGCCGCCGCGCTGGCGCAGGCCATTCAGGCGGCAGGCGGCTCGGCCTTCGTTTTTCCTGCGCTTGAAATTGAGGCGGTTCCGGTAATCGCATTAAGTGAGCCGCTGGCGCGTCTGGCCGGGGCGGACAGCGTCATTTTCATCAGCCCCAACGCGGCGCAGTACGGCATGGCCGCGCTGCATTCAGGGGGCTGCGAGCTACCCGCTTCGGCGCAGTGCTTTGCGGTGGGACCCGGCACCGCGCGTGCGCTGGCCGGACACGGCGTCAGCGGCGTGGTGACGCCGGACGGCCAGGACAGCGAAGCCTTGCTGGCCTTGCCGCAATTGCGCGAGGTGGCCGGCAAGCGCGTGGTGATCGTGCGCGGGGTGGGCGGGCGCCCGCTATTGGCCGACGCGCTGCGCGCCCGCGGCGCGAAGGTGAACTATCTTGAATGCTACCGCCGCGTGCAGCCGCAGGCCGATGCCGCCGCGCTGCTGGCGTGCTGGCAAGGCGGCGGCATCGACGCGGTCACGGTCACCAGCGCAGAAACGCTGCACAATCTGGCGGCGTTGCTGGGCGATAGCGGCATGCCGCTGTTATTGCGTACCCCTCTTTTCGCCCCGCATGAGAAAATCGCCGAGGCGGCGCGCCGCTTTGGTGTTGCCCATGCCATCGCCACGCCTGGCGGCGATGCAGGTCTGGTCGATGGCTTGATTAACTGGTTCAGGAATGCCCCATGAATAACACGCCCGAAACGTTCCCTGTTGCACCCGCCCCCATGCGGTTCCAGCCGCTTCCCCTGGTTGCCCTGCTGATCGCGGCGCTGGCGCTGGCAGCAGCTGGCTGGTCGTGGTCCGACAGCCGCGAGCGCATCCGCGATCTGAAAACCGAGTTGGGACGCCGGCTGGCCGAGTCCGGCAAGGACGTCAGCGAAACCCGCTTGCTGGCGCGCAATGCCGACGACTCGATGCGGCAGGTCAGCGAAAAAGTCGCCCGCATCGAAAGCCAGATGGTCACCTCGCAGCAGCAGCAGCAGGCGCTCGAAACGCTGTACAAGGATCTGGCACAGGGACGCGACCAGTGGGCGCTGGCCGAAATCGAACAGGTGCTGTTGACCGCCGCGCAGCAGTTGCAGCTGGCAGGCAATGTGAAGGCCGCGATCATTGCGCTGGAAGGCGCCGACACCCGCCTGCAACGGCTGAACAGGCCGCAGTTCACCGCGCTGCGTCGCGCCATCGCCACCGATCTGGCGACGCTGCGTGCCGTGCCCTCGCTCGACGAGGTGGGGGCGAGCGCGCGAATCGAAGCGCTGGTGGCGCACATTGCCGACTGGCCGCTGACGAGCGCGCAGGCGTCGGAAGCCGCGCCTGCGCCGCGCGCGCAAAAACAGGGCGTGAGCCTGCGTCAGGAAGTGTGGGCGGAGTTGACCCGCATTGTGCAGATACGCCGCGTTGACCGGAACGAAGCGGTGCTGCTGCCGCCCGATCAGGCGTATTTCCTGCGCGAAAATCTCCGCTTGCGATTGTTGTCGGCACGGCTGGCGCTGCTGTCGCAGGATCAGGCAGCGTTCGGGACCGACCTGCGTGCGGCGGCTGACATGCTGACGCGCTATTTCAATACGCGCGACGATGGTGTTGCGGCCGCGATGAAGGAAATCACGCGCCTGTCCCACCTGCAGATCGCCACCAAATTGCCCGGAATCGATGCCAGCCTGGCCGCGCTCGACGCCTACAAGGGGAATCATTAATGCGCTGGCTGATCTCGCTGCTCATCGTTTCGGTGCTGGCGGTTGCGCTGGCGATGGCCGGGCGCTACGACCCCGGCTATGTCGTGCTGGTATATCCGCCGTGGCGGATGGAAATCTCCTTCATCAGCTTTGTGCTGATGCTGGTGGGCGTGATCGTGGGCGGCATGGTGTTGCTGCGCCTGACCCTGCTCACGCTCAATCTGCCAAGCATCGTGCGCGAGCAGCGTGAGCAGCATGCGGCCAAAAAGCGCGATGAGAACTTTGTCGGGGGCCTCCAGGCTTATATCGAATACCGCTACCAGGATACCGAACAGGCGCTCGGCCAATGGCAGGGCGATGATCTGCGGATCGGGATTGCGCGGGTGCTGGCGGCGCGCGCCGCGCAGGACATGCGCGCTGTGGCGCAACGCGAGCGCCACGTTCGGGATGCGACCGAACACGGCGCGGAACTCGCCGCGCAGCTGTTCGAAGCGGAAACCCTGCTCGACCTGAAGGATGCGGCCGGCGCGCTGGTCGCGATCCAGTCGGCCAAGGCCATCGCCCCGCAACACACCGCCTTGCTGCGCCTTGAGCTCAAGGCGCGCCAGCTGATGGGGCAGTGGGACGAGGTCGACAAGCTGCTCGACGCGCTGACGCGCAGCAATGCACTGGAGCCCGGCCCGGCCACCCAGCTGCGCCGCATCACCTACGCCGAGAATTTGAAGCGCCGCGCCGAGGATGATCGTGCGCTGCTGGAGTACTGGAAGAAGATTCCCGCCAATTTCAAGACCGATGCTTTCGTTGCCCGCGCGGCTGCCCGCGCCTTCCTGCAACGCGGTGGCAACGACACCGCGCTCGATGTCATCGAAGCCGCGCTCAATCGCGACTGGCACGAAGACCTGGTGAGCCTGTACGGCGATGTGCGCGGCAGCAGCCTGACCCGCCAGATCGAACAGGCCGAGAAATGGCTCCATGCCCAGCCGCGTGACGCCCAGTTGTTATTGACGCTGGCGCACCTGTGCAGCGTGCAGGAATTGTGGGGCAAGGCGCAAAGCTATCTGGAAGCCAGCCTTGCGGTCGCCCCCAGCACCGAAGGCCATCTCCGCATGGCCGAGCTGCGCACCCAAAGCGGCCAGACCGGCGAAGCCTGCCAGCACTATCAGAAAGCGCTGGCGCTGTGCCGCGCGGAGTAGATTGCTAGCCTGAAACACCTGTTTTGGGCTGGCACGTTTGTGTCGGCATGACTCACTGCGGGGCGTGTACTATCTGGCCTCGCTCATGTATTGAAAAGGAATTTTATGCGCCCGACATTTTTTGCCGCCCTCAGTCTGGTTCTCGCCTGCGTGTGGTTTGCGCCCGCCAGCCTGGCTGCAGCACCCAAAGCCAAGACCGCGCAGCAGCAGGCGGGTGTGTACAAAGTCGCGATTGAACCCGGTGTCACTATCCCCGAAGCGATAGAATCGATGCGCCTGCGCGCCAATGCGCTGAACCTCAAACTGGTGGGCGAGCTGCCGCTGTCCAAACAGGTGGAAGCCGTCACCGGCAAGCCGCAGCGCACCACCACCATATTCGAGTTTTGCGATGCGGTGACCGCCAAGGAACTGATCGACCAGAGCCTGAACTTTGCGATTTACGTGCCGTGCCGCATTGCGCTGGTTGAAGACGCCAAAGGCCAGGGCTGGCTGATCATGATCGACATCAACGTCAAGGAATTTGCCAGGGCCAACAAGCTGTCGCCCGAACTGCAGGCGCGCATCCAGAAAGTGCGCGACGGGCTGGACGAGATCATCCGGGCGGGTTCCAAGGGCGAGCTATAAGCCGTATGCCTTCAAGACTGCCCCGGCAGTCCGTCTGAAAAAAGGCCCGCATCCAGCGGGCCTTTTTTATAGTGCGGGCACCGCCTCGGAATCCGCTGCGTACGTAAACGAATCCGCGAAAAACTCATCCTCAGGCAATCCGCGCGTATTCACAAAGGCCGCGCGCGCCGAATCGACCATCACCGGCGCGCCGCAGGCGTAGACCTGATAGCCGGACAAATCGGCGAAATCGGCCAGCACGGCGTCGTGGACATAGCCGGTGCGGCCTTGCCACTGGTCGTCCGGCAGCGGGCTGGACAACACCGGGACGAAGCTGAAGTTGGGGCGCTCGGCCAGCCATTGCTGCGGCAGCTCGGCCATGTATAAATCCTTCAGCGACCGCACGCCCCAGTAGAGCACCAGTTCGCGGTCGGTGTGCTCGGCGAACGCGTGTTCGAGCATGCCTTTGACCGGCGCGAAGCCGGTGCCGCCGGCGACGAAGATCATCGGCTTGTCGGAATCGTCGCGCATGAAGAAGCTGCCGAGCGGGCCTTTCAGGCGCAGGATGTCGCGTTCCTTCATGGCGGAAAACACCCGGTCGCTGAACAGCCCGCCGGGGACGTGGCGGATGTGCAGTTCGAGCAGGGCGTCGTCGTGCGGCGGGTTGGCGAGCGAGTAGCTGCGCGTCTTGCCGTCTTTCAGCTGAAAGTCGATGTATTGCCCGGCCAGGTATTGCAGGCGCTCGTTGGCGGGCAGCTTGATCTTGACCACCATCACGTCGTCGGCGCGCTGCTCCAGCTTTTCCACCCGGCACGGCAGCGTCTTGATCACGATGTCTTTCGCCGCGCCGATTTCCTTGGCCTCGATGGTCATGTCGGACAGCGGTTTGGCGCGGCAAAACAGGGCGCGCCCCTGCGCTTTTTCGTCGTCCTTGAGGGCATTAGGCGAATGCTTGCCGTAGTCGAGCTCGCCGGACAACACCTTGCCCTTGCATGCGCCGCACGCGCCGTTGCGGCAGCCGTAGGGCAGCGCAAAGCCTTCACGCAGCGCTGCCTCGAGAATGGTCTCGTCGTCGTTGACGGTGAACTGGTGCCCGCTGGGCTGGAGGGTGACTTGATGCGGCATGATGTGCGCTTAAAATGCGGTGGCAAAGCAGTGAATTATCGCCCGGGCGGGTGCGGTTTTCACCCTTGCAACATTATGGTTACGACGGGTCACTATGAAAACACTTTTGATCGCGGGGTTTGGCGACGTTGCCGGGCGTCTGGTGCAGCGCTATGCGGATCAGGCCCATTTTATCGGCCTGATCCGCCGCCCCGAGCGCGCCGCAGAACTGCGCGCGCTTGGCGTCACGCCCTATGTGGGCGACCTTGATGTTCCCGCCAGCTTGCGCCGGCTGCCGCGCGTCGATGGCGTGCTGCATCTGGCGCCGCCGCCCAGCGAGGGACAATCCGACCCGCGCACCCGCCATCTGCTGCACGCACTGGCGCGCCACGGTATACCGGGCGCGCTGGTCTACATCAGCACCAGCGGCGTCTATGGCGACTGCGGTGGCGACTGGGTCGCCGAGACGCGCGCGGTGGCGCCGGTCAACGGCCGCGCGGTGCGGCGGGTCGATGCCGAACGGCAACTGCGCGCCTGGGGCGAAAAATTTGGCGCGCAGGTCAGCATTTTGCGCGCGCCCGGTATTTATGCTGCCGACCGCCTGCCGCTCGCGCGCATCCACGGCGACG
>JAAPAA010000191.1 GCA_012274165.1 Thiobacillaceae bacterium | reverse complement strand
GCATCGGGCGTGGCAGGGTGAAACGGGTGGCGGCGCCGCTGTCCGCCAGCTTCGACAGCGCGGGTCCGCCGGGGTAGCCCAGGCCGAGCAGTTGCGCGGTCTTGTCGAACGCCTCGCCCGCCGCGTCGTCCAGCGTTTCACCCAGCAGGGTGTAGCGGCCGACGCCTTCCACCAGCATCAATTGCGTATGGCCGCCCGACACCAAGAGCGCGACAAACGGGAATGCCGGCGGGGTGTCGGAAATCAGCGGCGACAGCATGTGGCCTTCGAGGTGATGCACGCCGACCGCCGGAATGTTCAGCGCATATGCCAGCGCGCGCGCCATGCCCGCGCCCACCAGCAAGGCACCGGCGAGTCCCGGCCCCTGGGTGTAGGCGATGCCGTCGAGGTCGGCCAGGCTGCAGCCGCTCTCGGCCATCACCTGGCGGGTCAACGGCAATACGCGCCGGATATGGTCGCGCGAGGCCAGTTCCGGCACCACGCCGCCGTAGTCGTTGTGCATGGCGATCTGCGAATACAGGGCGTGCGCCAGCAGGCCGCGCGCGCTGTCATACAGTGCGACACCGGTTTCATCACAGGAGGATTCGACGCCCAGAACCAGCATATAAAAACGACCACCAGATAAAAAAGAATGGCGCGGAAGCCCGCGCCATGCTCACCGTACCTTAAACCATCAAGACTTAGAAGTGCTTGCTGTACAACAGCTGCCAACTGGTCTGCGAATGGGAGACGGTATAGCCGAACGTTGAATTGGTCTGTTCCACTTTCGGCGCGTGCTGCAGCGAGAAATCAACGCTGGTGCTGTCATTGATCGCATAACCCACCCCTGCCATGTAGTGATTCTTCTCGATCGCAGGGAACAGGTAATGCATGGTGCTGTCCGGCACCGGGTTGCCCGAAAAGCTGGCACCCGTCCGCAAGGTCAGTGCAGCCGTCGCCTTGTAGGCCAGGCCAAGCTGCAACACGTCCTGGTTTTCCCAGTTTTGCGGCAAGGCAAACGTCATGCTGTCGCCCATCGCGGAATACGTCATGGTGAAGTTCTTCATCACGTCGCGCCAGTTGATGCGTTTCCAGTCGGCCACCACCATCAATTCGGGGCTGGCCTGAACCGCCACGCCGAGGCCATACGTTTCCGGCCACTGAAAATCACGCACGGTGATTTTTCCGCTGACCGATGGCACGCCATTCACGAGGAACTGCGCGCCAGCCGATCCGGTTTCCAGATCGCCCAAACTGGTTTTCGAATGATAGGTGCCACCCACGCTCACCATGTCGTTGAACTTGTAGGTAAAGCCTATTTTCCCCGCGAAACCATAGCCTTTGGCCTTGCCGCTGTAATCGCTGTCGTCGCTGTAATTGATGCGGACAATGTCACCCGAGCCCAGCGCCAGCGCGCCGCCGAGCGCACCGCTGGGCGGCACCGTGATCAGGCTCGACATGCCGTAGGTGCCGTCGCCAAAGGGCATCGCCATTTTTAAATCCAGCATGGCCCAGACAAAGTCCACCGAGCCGCCTATCGTCAGTTTGGAGTCCACGTTGTAAACCAGCGGCGCAATCAGTCGCCCCACGCCCAGTTCGGAACGCTCGGGCAGGCCATCCAGTCCCATGGCGTATTCGGTGCCCATGCCGCCCTGGGCGAACATGCCCACGCCATAGGTCAGATCGCCGCGCTTGCGGGTCCAGCCTGCTGCCGGCATGTAATAGGCGTCGCCGCCCGAGGATTGCCCGCCGACCACTTTCACGTCAGGTCCGAGGTAACCAATCATCAGCGACACGTTGTCGCCCTCAGCCCCCAGACCGAGGGTGGCGGGATTGTTCATCATGGCTGCCGCACCATTGTCATAGGCCATCGAAGCACCACCCATGCTGGCTGCGATCGGGCCAAACCCTTCCACATTCATTCCATTGGTCGCGTAGGCATGGCCTGCCATACCACCGAACGCCAGCACCATGGCGCTCATTCGCTTGATATTCATTGATACTCTCCAGTATGCGGCCGCGCCGCAGCGGCGGCATTATATAGAGGCCGACGCCAGGATTGCCCGCGTGCGGATCATGGAGACTTCGTGTAGAACAAATACCACAGCGTTGTGCATTGAATGCCTTAAATTAGCCAGCTTGGGTAAAATTTGCCCCGGTTCCGTGTATGCAGACATCGCTTTTCGCGGTGCTGCCTTCCAACCCGAGAAAGTCCCATGCCAAACCCTCACCAGCCCACCCCTCCAACAGTTCATCACCGCATCGATCACGACTGTGATGTCCTGGTCATCGGTGGCGGCCCAGCCGGCTCGACTGCCGCCACGCTGCTGGCCGAAAAAGGCCATCGGGTCACGCTGCTGGAAAAAGCGCATCACCCGCGCTTCCACATTGGTGAATCGCTGCTGCCGGCCAATCTGCCGCTGCTGGACCAGCTGGGCGTGCGCGCCGAGGTGGAAGCCATCGGCATGCAGAAATGGGGCGCGGAATTCATCTCGCCCTGGCACGCTCACCAGCAATCTTTCGAATTCGCCGACGCCTGGGACAAGTCGATGCCGAGCGCCTTTCAGGTGCGGCGTTCCGAGTTCGACGAGATCCTGATTCGCAATGCCGGGCGCCATGGCGCTGAAATCGTTGAAGGCTGCCGCGTGCGCGAGGTGGCGTTTCTGCCCGACCAGGCCGGCGCCATCGTCCACGCGGAACACGACGACGGCCGCAGCGAGACCTGGCAATGCCGTTTTCTGGTTGACGCTTCCGGCCGCGACACCTTTCTCGGCAACCGCTTCAAGGCCAAGCAGCGCAATCCCAAACACAACAGCTCGGCGCTTTATGGCCACTTCACCGGCGCGCAGCGGCATGCCGGCAAGAAGGAAGGCCACATCAGCATCTTCTGGTTTGCGCACGGCTGGTTCTGGTTCATTCCGCTGGCCGACGGCGCCACCAGCATCGGCGTGGTGACCTGGCCGCATTACCTGAAGACCCGCAAAAACTCAGTCAAGGATTTCTTCCTCGACCAGATTGCGCTGTGCCCGGCACTGGCGATGCGGCTGAAGGATGCCGAGCTGGTCTCCGACGTGGACGCCACCGGCAACTTTTCCTACAGCTGCGACCACAGCTACGGCGACACCTACCTGCTGCTGGGCGATGCCTATGCTTTCGTTGACCCGGTGTTTTCGTCCGGGGTGATGCTGGCGATGAAAAGCGCGTTCGAGGGCGCCGAGGCGATCGACACCTGCCTGCGCCAGCCGAACAGGGCTGCAGCCGCGTTCAAGCAGTTCGACAAGGTGATGAAACACGGGCCGAAGGAGTTTTCCTGGTTCATCTACCGCGTCACCAATCCGACCATGCGCGATCTGTTCATGGCGCCGAGCAATGTGTTCCGGGTGCAGGAAGCCTTGCTGTCGGTGCTGGCGGGCGACATTTATGGCAAGACGCCGATCTGGGGCTCGCTGCGGATGTTGAAGCTGATTTATTACCTTGCCTCACTCGCCAATCTGAAGCGCACGCTGATCGCCTGGAAACAGCGCAAGTTCAATATCCGCTACGTGGAAGCGCCGGAGGGCACGGCTTGATCCCGATGGAAGCGATGCTTGGCCTGAGTATCCTTCCCGCGTCCGGGTTGTCCCAATTGCCCCGGCAGGACAGCCTGCTGGGCGGCGCGTGTTTTTCGCATCCCGCCGGTTCGACTGCAACCGGAGATCTGCCGCTGCTTGCCGTGGACATGCGCCTGCTGACTGGCGAAGCGGCGATCTGCGAAGTCTGGCATAGCCCGGCGCCGCTGCAGTCCGGCCAGCTGGGCGCGATCCGTTATCGCGAGAGCGACACCCTGCTGTTCGGCTGCCTGAGCCTGGACGAGACCAGCACTGACATGCGTCCGCCGCTGCAAATCACCACCGAATCCGCCTACCAGACCATCTTCGAGCTGCTCGAGGCGCGCGGTTTCAGTGCGGTGCTGCGCTTCTGGAACTACTTCCCGGCGATCAACCAGGCGTGCCACGACATCGAGCGCTACCGCCAGTTCAATATCGGCCGCCAGGATGCCTTCCTCGCCCATGGCCGCACGGTGATCGGCAATGTGCCGGCCGCCTGCGCGCTGGGCACCGCCAGCGGCGGCCTGCACATCGCGTTTCTGGCGACGCGCGCGAACGTGATCGGCATCGAAAATCCGCGCCAGTTGAGCGCCTACCATTACCCCAGCCAATACGGCCCGCGCAGCCCGACCTTTTCGCGCGCCGGCCTGGTCAAGCTGGGCGGGCGCGACATGCTGTTCATTTCCGGCACCGCCAGCATCGTCGGCCATCAAACCCTGCACGTTGGCGACGTGGCGGCGCAGACGCGCGAATGCCTGCACAACATCGCGGCCATCGTCGCCGAGGCGAACCGGCTGGCGCCCGACGCCGACTTCCGGCTCGACCAGCTGGCTTACAAGGTCTACGTGCGCCACCCGGCGGATCTCGCCGCCGTGCGCGACGCGATGGCGCAGGTCATCGACGCCCCGCTGACGGCGATTTTCCTGCAGGCCGATGTCTGCCGGGCCGACCTGCTGGTTGAAATCGAAGCGTCGGGTGGCCATGCCATCCGGGTCGGGGCCGGCGCGTGAACGCTCACGCGGCTTCGCAACCCGGCACGCTGCGGCGCGGACTGCATGGACTCTACGAAATCGGCGCGCTGTGGTTTGGGCTGATCCTGCTCGGCATTCTCAGCCTGGGCTGGTCGTCCCTGTCGGTGCCGCTGTATTACCTCCTGCCCCGGCGCTGGGCGGTTCCGCTCGGACGCTGGGGCATCACCACCGGATTTCGCTTCTACCTCTGGGCGCTCAGCCTGATCGGTGCCTGCCGCTTCGATTTCAGCGCACTCGATGCCCTGCGCGACCAGGGCCCACTCATCATCGCCCCCAACCACCCCAGCATGCTTGATGCCGTGATGGTGATCTCGCGCCTGCCCAATCTGGCCTGCATCATGAAAGCCAATATCGTCGACAACGTCTTTCTCGGTGCGGGCGCCCGCATGGCCGGCTACATTCGCAACGACGCGCAGCTCTCCATGATCAAGCAGGCCGTGGCTGAACTCAGAAACGGCAGCCAGTTGCTGCTGTTTCCGGAAGGCACCCGCACCACGCGCTGGCCGGTCAACGCATGCAAGGGCACGACTGCGCTGGTTGCCGGCCGCGCCGGGGTGCCGATCCAGACCGTGTTCATCGAAACCGACTCGGCGTATCTCAGCAAGGGCTGGCCTTTATTCAAGCGCCCGAGCATGCCGATTACCTATCGTTTCCGCCTCGGCCGCCGCTTCGACCCGCCGCAAAAAGCCGGGGTCTTTACCGCCGAGCTGGAGCGTTACTTCATCGACGCACTGCGCGATGCCCCGCACTTTTTACCGCCCAATGCGCCGTCGGCAGATGGCCCGGAGTCGCATTGATGCCAACGTCCTCTGCCAGCCATCTGGTGCTGATCCCCAGCTACAACCCGGGCGCGCAGGTATATGCCACCGTGCGCGCCGCCCGCGCCCAGTGGCAACCCGTTTGGGTGGTGGTGGACGGCAGCGACGACGGCAGCGCCGGTGGACTGCAGGAGATGGCGGCGAGCGATCCCGGCCTGCGGGTGCTGGTCTTGCCCGAAAACGGCGGCAAAGGCGCAGCGGTGTTGCATGGCCTCGATGCGGCCGCAGCAGCGGGCTACACCCACGCGCTGACCATGGACTCCGACGGCCAGCATCCGGCCGATCTCATTCCGGCGTTCATGGCCACGTCCCAACAGCATCCCGCCGCGATGATCCTCGGCAAGCCGGTGTTCGATGCCAGCGCGCCCGCGCTGCGCGTGCAGGGCCGCAAGTTATCCAACGGCTGGGCCAATCTGGAAACCCTGTGGGCAGGCATCGGCGATTCGCTGTACGGCTTTCGCGTCTACCCCATCGAGCCGCTGCGCCAGGTGATGCGCGGCCAGCGCTGGATGCGCCGCTTCGACTTCGACCCCGAAGCCGTGGTGCGCCTGTGCTGGCGCGGCGTGCGCCCGCTCAACCTGCCCGCGCCGGTGAAATACCTGCGTGCCGACGAGGGCGGCGTCTCCCACTTCAACTACCTGCGCGACAACACCCTGCTCACCTGGATGCATCTCCGGCTGATGCTGGGGTTTGTGCTGCGCTTGCCTGTGCTCGTGCTCAGGCGCCTTCGCCGGACCTGACGATGACCCGACTCTTGTTACCCGCGCTGATGCTGGGTCTGCTGGCAAGCCCGATCAGCGTCTGTGCCGGCGACCACCCGGCCGCCCATTGGGAAGTCGCCGTCGAAGCCGGCTATCTGGAAAAGGTCAAACACAACTCCCCGCTCGACTACGTCATCGTGCCGGTCCAGGTGGCCTGGCGCTCGCCCGCGTTTATTGAGTTATGGAACGGCGAAAGCGGCGCGCGCCTGACCGTGCGCAATCGAATGGCGGTCATTCTGGAAACCTATCTGGAAGGCGCCGAAGACTACTATTTTGCTTTTGCCGGTGCGCCCAGCTTCGAACTATGGAATGCGGCGCAAACATCCGCGCTGTTTTTTGAAATTGGCGGTGGTGCGGGTTTAACCAATTCAAAAGGCGTCCCCGGCGGACAAGGACAGGACTTCGCCTTCAACTGGTTCAGCCAGCTGGGCGTGCGTCACCAGTTCAGCAAAAACCAGGCGATCACCGCCGCCGGCTACTTCACCCACCATTCCAATCTTGGCATGACCGATCCCAACCCGGGAATCGACGTGTTAGGCGTCAACTTGGGCTTGATTTGGCAGTTTGAGTGAGCCCTCCAACCTTCTCGCACCCACCATGAAAAATCATCCTGATTCAAAGCCCATCCACGCCCCCCATCCGCCGCTCACCGCTTACTACGCCAGTGAAAACGAAAGGCGGGGTTACGTCGGCCAGCTGTTCGACCACACCGCCGCCGACTACGACCGCATCGACCGTTTGCTGGCGCTGGGCAGCGGCCCCTGGTATCGCAATCAGGCCCTGCAGCGCGCGGGGCTCACCACCGGCATGCGCGTCGTCGATATCGGCGTCGGCACCGGGCTGGTGGCGCGCGAGGCGGTAAAACTGGTGGGCGACCCTGCCCTGGTGATCGGCGTCGATCCCAGCCCCGGCATGATGTCGCAAGCGCACCTGCCCGGCGTCCAGCTCGTCGAAGGCCGCGCCGAGGCGATCCCCTTCCCCGATGCCAGCTTCGACTTTCTCAGCATGGGCTACGCGCTGCGTCACATCGGCGACCTCTCGGCCGCCTTCAGCGAATTCCATCGCGTCCTCAAACCCGGCGGCCGCCTGTGCCTGCTCGAAATCACCAAGCCCGAACGCGCCTGGAGCCAGGCGCTGCTCAAAGCCTATATGCGCGGCGTGGTGCCGGTGTTGGCGCGATTGATAGGCTGCAGTGCCGAATCGGCCAAACTGTGGCGCTACTACTGGGACACCATCGAAGCCTGCGTGCCGCCGAGTGGAGTGATCGACACGCTGACTAAAGCGGGATTTAGCGGCGCGAAACGGCATATCGAAACCGGCGCACTGTCGATTCTGGCCGAGTATCAGGCGGTCAAGCCGGGCTGAATTCCATACCGGCTGGCCTATCCTGAGAAGGAGAAAGTTAGAGAGGCATGCCATGAAGCTGCTGAGCTGGAACATCCAATGGGGTCGCGGGATGGACGGACGGGTGGACCTTGCGCGCATCCTGCGAACGATTCATCAACTGGGCGATTTCGACGTCATCTGCCTGCAGGAAGTCGCGGTCAACTTCCCCGGCCTGCCCGGCAGCCACGGCGAGAATCAGGTCGCCGAACTCTCCATCGGTCTGCCCGGCTATACCCCGATCTACGGCGCGGCGACCGACGTACCGGACGGCCACGGCGGCCGCAGCCAATTCGGCAACGCCATCTTCTCGCGCCTGCCGGTCGGCCAGGTGTGGCGGCATTTACTGCCGTGGCCGGCCGAGCCGGATGTCCCCAGCATGCAGCGGGTGCTGGTCGAAGCCGTGGTGACCACGGCAAACGGCCCGCTGCGGGTGATGACCACCCACCTCGAGTACTACTCGGCAATCCAGCGCCAGGCCCAGATCGATGCCATCCGCCGCCTGCATGCCGAGGCATTCGCCATGGTGCTGCGTCCGCCCCGGCCTAAAGAGCAGGGCGGCAGCTTCGAGGTGTTTCCCCGCCCCGCGCAGGTGCTGCTGTGCGGCGACATGAACTTCCCCGCAACGGCTCACGAACATTCCCTGATCCTCGCCCCGTTCGACGATGGCATCCCGGACTTTCTCGATGCCTGGTTCGTGCTGCATCCGAGTCAACCACATGCGCCCACGGTCGGCATTCATCCGGTGGATTTCGTCAAACAGCCGGAATGTTTTGATTTTGTTTTTGTGACTGAGGGGCTGGCTGGGCGGCTTGTCGCGCATGGGATTGATGCGGAGACTGAGGCTTCGGATCATCAGCCGGTTTGCGTGGAGTTGAGGTGATGGGTTAGCCGGTTAGCGATTGCTGGGCTGCTGACTGTTGGCCGGGGGTAGCCCGGCGGCTAGTCACTTTCTTTGTCAATGCGACAAAGAAAGTAACCAAAGAAAACGCACCCCGACATCCCCGAATTCCCGAAAACTGAGCCTGCCGGGTGGGCGTCAAAGAACTCGCCCCGATTTTGTAATGTTTATTAATTTTGTGAGCGGGGCTTCAGACACCTTTGCCGCTGATCCACCCGACAGGCTCAATTTTCGGCGGGGCTGAGAGGGGTAGAAAGTCAAAACCAGGTTAGTGATAACTGGATGGTTTGTGGGCTGGCGTGGCAGTTGATTGCACGTTATTTGGGGAGCTGCTCAATGATGTGATTCATCGCTGTGTTTACTACTTCAGACATTGGCGGCTTCGATGCGTATCCATCTTGCTTGGCATCTGAACTAACCTCCCATAGAACCGTTCCATTCTTGTCAAACATCGTGTACCTCATCGATACCTCAATAAATGGGTATACGTAGGCAGCAGCATCTTGCTCTCTAACGCGAACAATTGTTCCAACCACAATTGCATCAACATCAAGAGCGCCCGCTACAGCCTTCAATGTATTTGTATTTGGCAAGCCAGTTTGCGCATAGCCCACAATAAAATTATTCCAAGGATCAACCAGATTTTTGTCATTGATTGTTGTGATGGCATCCGTGCCAGCGATAATTTTCATCTGTGGATTCCGCTGTTGGAGCGCGGATATCAGACGGCGATTTGTTTCAATTGCTTGGCCCGCATTTAATCTTTGATTTGTAATCGGCATAACCGCCACGCTTTTTATCGCTGACGAGTTGTATGCAGGGTTGGAGTATGAATCCACATTGGTAGTCGAACAGCCAACAACAAAACTTGATATGGCTGCAACAACAATAGCCACTAATAGTTTGTGATTCATATCAATCCTTCAGTGATTTTAATTAGCCAACGAATGACGCAGGCGCGAAGCCCAAATAGTAATCGCAAACTTCAAGTCATCACTGCCCTGGTTTTGACTTTCCTCCCCTCTCAGCCCCGCCGGACATTGAGTCTGCCGGGTGGATCAGCGGCAAAGGTGTTTGAGCCCCGCTCACAAAAATTAATCAGCATTACAAAAGCGGGGCGAGTTCTTTGCCGCCCACCCTGCAGGCTCGATTTCCGGGGTTTCGGGGATGAGCGGGGTCGCCTTTTCTTTGGTTACTTTCTTTTGGCGAGACAAAAGAAAGTGACTTGCCGCCGGGCAACCCCCGGCCAACGGTCAGCAACCCGCAAAGAATTTTCACTACTACACATTTGGCGGATAACGGCCTTCGGCCTCATCCGCCCTACGGACTCCAAACACTCAGTGGTGTCCCGCAACAGCCACGCCCATCTTCGGCAACCACCGCCTCAACCCCGGCGTAGTAATCACCGTACTGAAAATCGCCATCAGCACCAGCATGGTAAACACCTGCTGCGAGATCACGCCAAGATCAAACCCAACGTTGATGACGATGAGCTCCATCAGCGCGCGCGTGTTCATCATGACGCCAATCACCTTGCCTTCAACATGCGACATGCCGGCCCAGCGCGCCGCGATATAGCTGCCGCCGAACTTGCCCAGCGTTGCCAGCAAGACCAGCAGCCCGCACCAGCCCCACGCCTCAAGCGAATCGAGGCCGCCGACGTTGGTGCGCAGGCCGGTGTAGGTGAAGAAAATGGGCAGGAAAAACACCATGACGAAGTGGCCGATGCGCTCTTTCCAGGCTTCGATCAGCTCGTGCTCGTCATGCAGGATGACGCCCATCATGAAGCCGCCGAAGATGGCGAAGATGCCGATCTGGTAGGTGGTCATGGCCGAGATGAAAATGCCGGCGAGCAGGATGCCGAGCAGGTTGTGGCTGAGCTTGCCGCGTCCGGATTTTTCGCCGGCGGGCGCTGGGGTCGTCTGACTGGCGCGGATGATGCGCTTCATCAGCGGCCGCACGACGAACCACCAGCCGACAAAGAACGCACCGACCAGTGCCACTTTGATGGCGAAGGCGCTGGCACTGAACTCGGCCAGCGTGAGCGCGGTGATGAGCGCGAGCAGCAGCCAGCCGACGACGTCGTTGATGGCGGCGGCGCTGATGGCGATGACGCCGATGGGCAGGCGGGTGATCTTGAACTCCATCATGATCCGGCCAAGAATCGGCAAGGCGGTGATGGAAAAAGCGGTGGCGATGAACAGCGCCGAGGCGAGGCGGTCGACGCCGGGCGACAGCAGCGGCGCGCTGAACCAGCCAAAGCCGAAGCCGAGCGCAAACGGCGCGATCATGCTGGCGCTGGCGATATAGGTGACGGCACGGCGGTTGTTGCGCTCGGTCAGATGCGCAAAATCGAATTCGAGACCGATCTGGAACATCAGCAGGGTCAGGCCGATCTGCGACAGCATCTGCATTGATGCGGGCGGCGTCGAGTGGAATACATACTGGAACAGATCGGGTGCGAGCAGTCCGAACAGCGAGGGGCCGAGCAGGATGCCGACGATGATTTCGCCCACTGCAGGCGACTGCCCGACGCGCTGCGCCAGCACGCCGCCGAGGCGGCCGGCCAGCACGATCAGCGTCAATTGCAGCAGGGTGAAAAACAGCAGCGCTTCGGTCTGGTGGACCGCGAGGGTATGGACGGGGGTGCTCAAATCATGCCTCCATTGACTGAAATAATCTGGCCGCTGATGTAGCTGGCTTGTTCCGAGGCGAGAAAGCTCACCACGTTTGCGATTTCTTCCGGCCGCCCGGCGCGTTTCATCGGCACCATGCTCTCGATCGCTTTGGCGTCGAATACGCCGTCGATCATGTCGGTCTGGATAATGCCCGGCGCCACCGCGTTGACCGTGACCCCGCGACTGGCGAGTTCCAGCGACAGCGCTTTGGTGGCGGCATGCAGCGCGCCCTTGGCGGCCGAATAATTGACCTGGCCACGGTTGCCGGTAATGCCGGCGATCGAGGTGATGTTGATGATCCGCCCCCAGCGGCTGCGGATCATCGCCATCGTCAGCGGCTGGGTGACGTTGAAGAAGCCGTTGAGCGATACATCCAGCACGCTGTGCCACTGCGCCGCATTCATCCCCGGGAAAACCGCGTCGTCGTGGATGCCGGCGTTGTTCACCAGCACCTGGATCGGCGCGTCGGCGATGAGCGCTTCCAGCGCCGCGCGGCTGGCCTCGGCGTCGGTGACGTCGAAAGCGAGCGCTTCAGCCTGGCCGCCATCGGCCTGAATGCCCTCGACCAGCGCCTGCGCCTTCGCCAGATTCCGGTTGGCGTGGACGTAGACAAAATAGCCGTCGGCGGCGAGGCGGCGGCAGATCGCCGCGCCGATGCCGCCGCTGCCGCCTGTGACCAGCGCGCGCTTCATGATGGTGTATTCCCCGGTTTCGTCGCATCCAGCAGCGCGGCATCCAGCACCACAATCGCGCGACCGTTCAGCAGCAGTTCTTGCTCAGCAAACACGCTGAAGCCATACAAAATCGTGTTGTCGTCGCCGGACACGCGCTCGGCTTCCACGCGCAGATCGGCGGCGATGTCGTCCAGCCGCGCCACGTGCAATTCGACTGCGCGCACGCTGGCGAGGTAACCGGCGCGCGGCGCGCTGTCGGCAGCAGCAAGCAATGCGCCGTGGGCCGCCATCGCTTGTGCGGCGTATTCGATGCCGCAGGCCACGCCCAGGCGACCATGCGCGCGTAGCGGATTATCCGGCGCGCGATGGCTGCTTGCGCTGCACTGAATATGCTGTGCATCCCAGCTGTCGATGCGATCCAGCAGGCACATGCTGCCCTGATGCGGGATGTGCGCGAGCAGCCAGGCGTGGTCTAGCGGCATGGTTCTAATTGCATGATTCGACCCGTACATCCAAACGCAGCGGCGCCACATAGTCGAGCACCATCCGGCCACCTTCCCCGCGCGCAATGCATTGCAGCAGCGGCAGCCCACGCGCCGCCGGAATAGCAACCCGCAGCGCTTCGAGTGCGGGATCGGCCAGCGTATCCGGCGCGGTATCGCTCAATTCAAGCTCAAGCCGCGCCAGCGAGCGCGCACTGCGGCTGGGCATCAGTGCCAGCGCAATGCCAAACGCGCTGGGCAGCGGCCGCTTGGCGTGCAGCGGTTCGGGATAAGGCATGTCGTACGCGATCAGCAAAGTGCCCCAGCCCTCGACCGCAACCTGGGTCATCGCCTCCAGCAGGCCGGCGCCAAAACTGGCGTCGTGCGCGCACAGCACGGTGGCGGGCGTCATCGCGCCGGAGGCAATGCCCCAGTAGCCGGCCGGGGCGTTGTGTACCGAATTGTGAAAGCGCGTCGGCGAAATGCTGCGGTCGTCGGAGGCCAGCGTCTTGCAGATCGCGTCGCAGTTGTCGTTGTCGGCGCCGGAGGAGGTGAACACGGTGGCCAGTTGTTTGGCATCGAGCTGGCCGGCATCGATGGCCTCTTGCGCTACCGCCAGCGCCACCTTGATGGCAAGGCCTGTGCGGCGGCGTTCGGCGGGCGGCAGCGATTGCGGCGCGGCCACCACGAGCGGACGCGATTCATAAGCCGCGCCACCCGCCAGGATGGAACGCGCGGCAAGCCAGTTGTCGAGCCCGGGGCCGACCAGCCCGATGCCGTCGAGATAAGCGGAAAGCTTCATCTTGCGCGCCCCAGAATCAGGCTGCAGTTGGTGCCGCCAAAGCCGAACGAATTGCTCAACACCCGGCGCGGCGCGCTGTCCCGGTTGGCTGTCAGGTACTTGATCGGAATGGCCGGGTCGAGCTGCTGCGTATTCACCCCGCCCGGCAAAAATCCCTGTTGCAGCGCCAGCGCGCTGATGATCGCCTCCATCCCGCCCGCCGCACCCAATGTATGGCCCGTGGCGCCCTTGGTCGAACTGCACGGCACGTTGTTGCCAAAAAGTGCCGCGACCGCTTTGCCCTCAGCTGCATCGTTGCTGGGCGTGGCGGTGCCGTGCAGGTTGAGGTAATCGATGTCGGTTGCCTGCAAGCCTGCTGACTGCAACGCAGCGGCCATCGCCATCTGCGCGCCCAGGCCATCGGGGTGCGGCGACGACATGTGATGGGCATCGCTGGTTTCGCCTGCGCCCAGCAGCAGCACAGCATCTGCATTCAGTTGCGCGCCCGGACGTTCCAGCAAAATGAATGCGGCCGCTTCGCCTATCGACAGGCCTTTGCGTGCGCTATCAAACGGCCGGCAGGGTTCGGGTGACAGCAGCTCCAGCGAATTAAAACCGTACAGAGTGGTGAGGCACAGGGAATCCACGCCGCCGACGATGGCCGCATCGATGAGGCCGGCGGCCAGCATGCGTGCTGCCGAAGCGAACACCTTGGCGGAGGACGAGCACGCGGTCGACACCACCATGGCGGGGCCTTCGAGTTGGAACGCGGCGCGGACGAAATTCGCCACCGAGTAGGTGTTGTGCGTGGTGCGGTAAATGAAATCGTCCGGCAAGGCTCCGCTCACAGGATCGCGGCGGCGATACGCCTGCTCGGTTTGCAGGATGCCCGAGGTGCTGGTGCCGAGAAACACGCCGACCCGCCGCCGGCCATGGCGCGCAATGGCCGCCTCGACTGCGTCGCTGAAACCGTCCTGCTGCAGTCCCAGCCAGGCCAGGCGATTGTTGCGGCAGTCATGCTCGGTGAGCGGCGCGGGCAGTTCGACGGCATCGACCCCGGCCACCTCGCCGACGTGCGTCGCCAGGTCGTGCGCCGTCTCGAACTGGCAGGGTTGCAGGGCGCTGCGCTGCAGGCGCAAGGCGGCCAGGGTGGCGGCATTGCCGTAGCCAAGGCAGCTGGTGGCAGTGAAATGGGAGAGGAGAACAGGGGTCACGAAGCGGTCGGTGTGGGTCGGATTGCGCGGCGCATTTTAACCGATGCGGGCGGGCGCAATGGCTTCAGCGTATTCGTACAAGGCACCGAGGATGGCTTCACCGCGTTCGTCCGCCGTTTCCGCAAGCGCATCGATCTCGTTGAACAAGGCTTCCAGCGTGCGTGCGCCGCCCGCCCCATCGAACAGCCGCGCGGCGCAAAGCGCCTGCCATTGCTGCGACTCGGCCGGGTTCAGGGAGGTGGGGAAATTGCGTGCGCGGTAGCGGAACAACAGGTCGTTCAGACGCGGGTCGGCAAAGCCCGGTTGCGACTCCGCCAGTTGCGCCGGTGGCAATCCACGCAAGCGATTCAACACAGCGCGATCAGCATTGCCGATGAAGCCGCCGTAGAGATCGGCGTCGACATCGCTTGCGGCCTGCGGCGGACGCTCGAACACCGCCTGCCAGATGGCGCTCATGTCGGGTGCGGTGCCGCACAGAAGCGCATGCCGCTGCACCGCAGCCATGTCGACGCCCCAGTGTTCGGCGCGTTCCGGGCTCAATGTATTGAGGTTGCCGATCACGACCGGCGACTTGTTGAGGTGAATGGTTTTGATCGGCAAGCGGCTCATGCCGTCCGGCAAGGCATCACCCTTGGTAAACATCCGCAGGCGGATGGTGGCGGCGTCGAGCGCAAACAGCTCGCTGGGGTCATGCGCCAGATCCCACACGATGATTTCGTTTTTATTGGTCGGATGCGGCGCCAGCGGCCACGCCACCATCAGGCAGCCGCGCTCGACCGGCACCTGCCCGGTAATGTGCAGAAACGGACGCGGGGCGCGCAGGTTTACCTGCTCGGCAGCCTTGTCCTTTTTGTGCAGGCCCAGACAAAAATCGAACAGGCGCGGATGGTTGGTGCGGATCAGGCGCGCCAGCGCCACCGTCGCGCGCACGTCGGACAGCGCGTCGTGCGCGGCTTCGTGCGCCAGGCCATTGGCCGCGCTCAGCAATTCGAGCCGGAAACTCACCCGCCCCTGCTCATTGGTCGGCCAGACGATGCCGTCCGGGCGCAGCGCGTAAGCGGTGCGCACCAGATCGAGCACGTCCCAGCGCCCGCACTCGTTCTGCCATTCGCGCGCATAGGGATCGATCAGATTGCGCCAGAACAGGTAGCGCGTGAACTCGTCGTCAAAGCGGATGGTGTTGTAACCGACGCCGATGGTGCCGGGCTGGCTGAATGCCTGCTCGATTTCATGGGCGAACTGGTGTTCGGGCACGCCGCGCTCCAGGCACAGCTGCGGCGTGATGCCGGTAATCAAACAGGATTGCGGGTCGGGTAGATAATCCGGCGCGGGCTGGCAATACTGCATCAGCGGCGCGCCGATTTCATTCAGCCCGGCGTCGGTGCGGATCGCGGCAAACTGCGCCGGGCGGTCGCTGCGCGGGCTGATGCCGAAGGTTTCGTAGTCGTGCCAGAGAAAGCTGCGCATAGAGAAAGCCAGCTCAGAGCTTGGCGCTGCGCCCGCCATCCACCGCCAGGATCTGGCCGGTGACAAAGTGCGTGTCCATCGCAAAAAAGCGCACCGCCAGCGCGATGTCGGTGGGGTCGCCGGCGCGTTTCAGCATGGTGTGCGAAATGATGCGCTGGCGTGAGACTTCATCGAAATTGGCATCGTCATCCGGCCACATGATCGGCCCCGGCGCGATGCCGTTGACGCGCACTTCGGGCGCGAGCTCGCGCGCCATCGACTTGGTCAGCCCGACCAGCCCGGCCTTGGCGATGGAATAGACCACATAGCTTTTCATCGGCCGGTCGGCGTGGATGTCGGTAATGTTGATGATGCAGCCGCGGCGTTTTTTCAACTCAGGCGCGGCGGCCTGCGACAGGAACAGCGGCGCCTTGAGATTGCTGCCCATCAGGTCGATCCAGTCTTTTTCTTCGATGCTGCCGACCGGCGTCGGATAAAAGCTCGAGGCGTTGTTGAGCAGCACGTCGAGCCCGCCAAAGGTGACGACCGTTTGCTTGACCAGTGCGGGCAGGCCGCCGATGTCGAGCAGATCGGCCTGGATCAGCGCAACCGAGCCCTCGCGCACGGCATTCAACTCGTCCTGCAAGGCACGCGCTTCGGTCGCCGAACTACGGTAGTGGATCATCAGATTGGCGCCCGCCGCGTGCAGCAGGCGCGCCGATGCTGCGCCCACACGCTTGGCTCCGCCGGTAATCAACACTACTTTTCCTTGCATCGGGATTCGCCTTTATAGTCGCATGGTTCTAAATTGATCCGCCTGGATTTCCAGCCACCCCGCATTATCCCTGAACTCATCCACCGCATGCTGCCCATCCCCAGTCCCGACGCACTTGCCCACAGCCAGCGCGTGACCGCCCACCTGCAATCGCTCATTCAACAGGCGGGCGGCTGGATCCCGTTTGCGCAATTCATGGAAGCCGCGCTGTATGCACCGGGGCTCGGCTATTACGCAGCAGGCGCGATGAAATTCGGCGCGGCGGGCGATTTTGTCACCGCGCCGGAACTGACGCCGCTGTTTGGCCGCACGCTGGCGCACGCGATTGCGCCGGTGCTGACGGAAACCGGCGGCGACATTCTGGAACTGGGCGCGGGCAACGGACGCCTGGCGGTCGATATGCTGGGCGAACTGGCACAGCTCGATGCGCTGCCCGCGCGCTATTGCATCCTGGAACTGAGCGCCGATTTGCGCGCCCGTCAGCAAGAGCGGATTGCACGCGAACGGCCCGAGCTTGCCGGGCGCGTGCAGTGGCTGGACACGCTGCCCGCGCAATTCAGCGGCGTCATTCTCGGCAACGAGGTGCTCGACGCGCTGCCGGTAGAACTGGTGCACTGGACGGAAGCCGGGCCACAGGTGCGCGGCGTGAGCCTGGATGGCAAGGACTTCGCATGGCAGGACCGCACCATCGACGACCCCATGCTGCGCGCCCGTGCCGACGCCCTGAATCTGGCACCGGGTTATCAGTCCGAAATCAATCTGGTGGCCGACGCCCTGATCGCCTCGCTCGCACACAGCCTGCAGCACGGCCTGATCCTGATGATCGATTATGGTTTCGCTGCCGCCGAGTACTACCACCCGCAGCGCCACATGGGCACGCTGCGCGCGCATTACCGCCATCACGCGCTGGACGATCCGTTCTATCTGCCAGGGCTGTGCGATCTCACCGCGCACGTTGATTTCAGTGCAGCGGCGCGGGCGGGGGAGGCTGCGGGACTAGATCTGGCAGGCTACAGCAGCCAGGCAAATTTCCTGCTCAATGCCGGCCTCACCGAGTTGCTGATGCAAACATCACCGACCGATGCGGCCGCATTTCTGCCGCAAAGCAATGCGGTGCAGCGGCTGGTTTCACCGGCCGAGATGGGCGACTTGTTCAAGGTGATCGGATTAGCCAAGGGCGGGGTTGCGCCGCTGGCGGGATTTGCACGCGGCGACCGGCGGCATACGCTTTAAGAAAGCGCAGAAGCATTCGACATGGGCGGGGGCACGTTTTCGGGGGTGATAGTTAGACCCTCAATGGGCTGCTGACCGGTGGCCGGGGGTAGCCCGGCCAACAGCCAGATGCCCATTGAAGGTCCAACCACAACCGCAATCATGCAACCCAGCAACTGGGCTGCCAACGACAAACCTCTACACCAGCGGCAGTTGCGCGTCCTCTTCCGGCAGCACGCGCGTGACACGCACGGCATGCAGACGACGGCTGTCGGCGCGCAATATGCTGAAATTGAAACCCTCAAACTTGACCGACTCGCCGCGCTTGGGCAGATGGCCAAAGCGCGACACGACCAGGCCGCCGATGGTGTCGAATTCCTCGTCGGAGAATTGCGCGCCGAGGGTCTGGTTGAAGTCGGCGATTTCGGTGCTGGCTTTGACACGGAACACGCCGTCGTGTTCGCGGATGATGTTGTCTTCGGTTTCGTCGAAGTCGTATTCGTCCTCGATGTCGCCGACGATTTGTTCCAGCACGTCCTCGATCGTGACCAGTCCGGCGACGCCACCGTATTCGTCGACCACGATGGCGATATGGTTGCGGTTGGAACGGAACTCCTTCAGCAACACATTCAATCGCTTCGATTCGGGGATGAACACGGCGGGGCGCAGCATGCCGCGGATGTCGGCATCGTGCTCGGCGTAATGCCGCAGCAGGTCTTTGGCCAGCAGAATCCCGATGACGTCGTCACGCTCGCGGTCGATGACCGGAAAACGCGAGTGCGCGGTTTCGATGACATGCGGAATGAAGACTTCGGGCGCATCGTTGATGTCGATGACGTCCATCTGCGCGCGCGGGATCATGATCTCGCCGACGCGCATTTCGGATACCTGCAGCACGCCTTCGATCATCGCCAGCGCGTCGGCATCCATCAGACTGTTTTCGTAGGCGCCGTGCAGCAGTTCGATCAACTGCTCACGGTCTTCGGGCTCACGCATCAGCCAGTGGGAAATGCGCTCGAGCAGGCTCGGTTTGGGACTACTGTCAGACTCCATGTTGCGTCAGGAAAGGTAGGGATTGGGAATGTGGAATCGCTGCAGTATAGCGGCTTCGCGTGATTCCATGATGTCGGCATCCGACGGCTCGATATGGTCATAGCCCTGCAGATGCAGCACACCGTGGACGACCATGTGTGCATAGTGATTGGCCTGGGGCTTGCCCTGCTCGCGCGCCTCGCGCTCGACCACCGGTGCGCAGATCACCACATCGCCGCCCAGCACGCCAGGCGAAATCTCGCCGTACTCGAAGGTCAGCACATTGGGCACGTAGCCCTTGTCGCGGTAGTCCTGGTTGAGGGCCTGCGCTTCGTCCGCATCGACAATACGCACGGTGACTTCGGCCGGTTGTTCCAGCGCGGCGGTGACCCAGCGGCGTACTTGCGCGCGGCTCGGCAGGTTGTTCGCGTCACTGGCGAACTGTACCGACAAGCTGAATTCAGGTGCGGCCACGAACGTCCGTTTCCGCGCGGCGCGCGGCGTAGGCATCGACGATGCGGCCCACCAGCGGATGGCGCACCACGTCTTCGGACAGGAAATGGGTGAAGGCCAGTCCGCGCACATCGGCGAGGATTTCGGCGGCATCGGTCAAGCCGGATTTCACATGTTTGGCCAGGTCGATTTGCGTCGGGTCGCCGGTTACCACGGCGCGCGCGCCGAAGCCGATGCGGGTCAAAAACATCTGCATCTGCTCGACCGTGGTGTTCTGCGCCTCGTCGAGAATGATGAAGGCGTGATTGAGGGTGCGTCCGCGCATGAATGCGAGCGGCGCGACTTCGATGGCGTGGCGCTCGATCAGCCGCGTGACCTTGTCGAAACCCATCAGGTCATACAGCGCGTCGTACAGCGGGCGCAGGTAGGGATCGACCTTCTGCGTGAGGTCGCCCGGCAGGAAACCGAGGCGCTCGCCGGCTTCAACCGCGGGCCGCGTCAAAACTAATCGTTTAACCTGCTCGCGCTCCAGCGCGTCGACCGCGCAGGCGACGGCGAGATAGGTCTTGCCGGTGCCGGCCGGGCCGATGCCGAAGGTGATGTCGTGGCTGCGGATCTGCTCGATGTATTCGCCCTGGCGCGGGGTGCGCGCGCGCAGGTCGGCACGGCGGGTACGCAGCGCGGGGCCTTCGTCGTCGGCGCCCAGCTCTCCCGGGCTACGCGCGCGCGCGAGTTCAACCAGGCCGAGCTGGATGTCGTCGAGGCTCAGTTCGTCGTGCGCGCGATTATAGAAATACTCGATCGCCTGCCCGGCTTTTTCGGCTTGCGCCGTATTGCCGCTGAAACGGAAATTCGCCCCGCGGCGGCCGATGGTGACGTCGAACGCCGCTTCGATCTGCCGCAGGTTCTCGTCCATCGGCCCGCACAGATTGGCCAGCCGCCGGTTGTCTTCCGGCGCCGGCGCAGTTCAACACTTTCGGTTTTCAAGCGGCGGCGCTTTCGAGGGTGACGACTTCGCCGCGCAAACTGTGCGGCAAGGCCTGGGTGATGGTGACGTCGACGAACTGGCCGATCAGGCGCGGCTGGCCGGCGAAGTTGACGATGCGGTTGTTGTCGGTGCGGCCGGCGAGTTCCGCTGCATTCTTGCGCGCGTGACCTTCGACCAGCACGCGCTGGCGGGTGCCGACCATGGATTGATTGACCTTCTGCGCCTGCGCCTCGATTTGCGCCTGCAGTTTCGTCAGCCGCTGCGATTTCAGTTCGGCGGACACATCGTCCGCATAATCCGACGCCGGGGTGCCGGGGCGCTTGCTGTAGATGAAGGAAAAGCTGGCGTCGAAATCGAGATCGACTATCAGCTTCATGGTCGCCTCGAAGTCGGCCTCGGTCTCGCCGGGAAAACCGATGATGAAGTCAGACGACAGGCACAGATCGGGGCGCTGTTCGCGCAGTTTGCGGATAATCGACTTGAATTCCAGCACGGTATAGCCGCGCTTCATTGCCGCCAGAATGCGATCGGAACCGGACTGCACCGGCAGGTGCAGATGCGACACCAGCTTGGGCAGACGGCCGTAGGTTTCGATCAGCCGCTGCGTCATTTCGCGCGGGTGGCTGGTGGTGTAACGGATGCGTTCGATACCGGGGAGTTCGTGCACCATCTCCAGCAGATAGGCGAAATCCGCTGTGCCGCCCTCGTCCAGCGCGCCCTGATAGGCGTTGACGTTTTGCCCCAGCAGGGTGACTTCCTTGATGCCGCGTACGGCCAGATCGGCTACCTCTGCGATCACGTCGTCGAACGGACGCGAAACTTCCTCGCCGCGCGTGTAGGGCACCACGCAGAAGGTGCAGTATTTGGAGCAGCCTTCCATGATCGAGACAAAAGCCGACGCGCCCTCGATGCGCGCGGGCGGCAGGTGGTCGAATTTTTCGATTTCGGGAAAGCTGATATCGACCTGCGCGCGGCCGGTCGCACGTTTTTTCGCGATCAGCTCGGGCAGGCGGTGCAGCGTTTGCGGTCCGAACACCACATCGACGAACGGCGCGCGCGCCACGATGGCGGCGCCCTCCTGCGAAGCGACGCAGCCGCCGACACCGATGATGAGATCAGGATTGGCCAGCTTGAGATGGCGCACCCGGCCCAGATCATGGAACACCTTTTCCTGCGCCTTTTCGCGCACCGAACAGGTGTTGAACAGGATCACGTCGGCGTCATCCGGCGTGTCGGTTTTCACCAGACCGTCGGACAGATTGAGCACGTCGGCCATCTTGTCCGAGTCATACTCGTTCATCTGGCAGCCGAAGGTTTTGATGTAGATTTTTTTCATGAGACGCCGTGACAGTGAAGAGACTGGGGGCGGAGACTGCCGCGCAGGAAACCTTCGCGACAGACAGGAATGTGGTGGTGATGAGTGGACTTGAACCACCGACCCCCGGATTATGAATCCGATGCTCTAACCGACTGAGCTACATCACCTTTTTTCGCGATACGCCAAAACCACGGGACGCCGAAAAGCCGCGCATTTTAGCCGATGCCCGGCGGGACTGTCAAAAGGCTTGCCGCGTCCCATTCACTGCGGCCGCAATTTGGCCAGTTCGTCGAGCACGCTGATCACCAGTTCGCGCCCCAGGCCGCCCATCCCGGCAATCAATTGCTCGGCATCGCGCTCGCCGTTCACCAGCCGCCGCATGCGCCCGCCGAGCAAGGCCATGTCGCCGCCTGCCTTGATCATCTGTTCGGCCATGTTGGCGAGCACCAGCATCGCCTGTGCGTCGCCGCGCGCCGAAGCGTCGATCAGCGACGCCAGCCCGGGCGCGGCGCTGCTGCCGTCGGGCTGGGCATTCAACGGCGGCAGGCTGGCGGGGTTGTCGATGCCGAGCAGGATGGCATCGAGCAAGAAGCAGTCTTCCTCGTCCAGCCCCAGCTTGATCGACGGATCGCGGCGGCCGTTGATGACGTGGCGCAGCGCGCCGACCAGTCGCGGCCAGCCCGCCTGCTCGGCGGCGTCGAGCTGTTTCATCAATTCAGGCAACTCGCTGCGATTGCGCAGGGCGTTGACCACGGCATGGATAAAGGGTGCGTGGACGCGCAGGACTTGTTCGACGGCGGAGGGGAGTTGAGCCATGTTGAGTGAGCGATAAACGGTAAGCAGAGAGCGGATTGTCCGGTCAGGGCGTGTGGTTGGCAATCGCTGCCTGCCTGGGGACGTTTTCGATATGCCAGTGCGCACTTGCCCATGCCAACAATTCGGCTGGTTCAGCACCGGT